>CALMXV010000165.1 GCA_937871155.1 uncultured Taibaiella sp.
TAGCTGAGGAGATAAGTAATTTAAGTGCATGAGATCACTATCAAACTCTACATTTTTTGCAAAGTGAAACATAAAGGGGGTCAGTAAAACTATGCCAATAACCAACCATTTATTTTTTTCCGGTTGCCAAGTACCGAGTTTATCAAATAAAGTAATCCTATGTTTTTGAGGAGCGATACCCAAAGGGAAATGAGGCAGGAATAGTAACGTACATAAAGCAGCACCGGCAAGGCTGGCGCCGGCAAAAAGCCCAAGGTCTTGTAGTATAGGTGTTTTCACCAATTGGAGCGAAAGGAATGCCGCTATAGTAGTGACACTACCAACTGTAAGTGGATGCGACATGGCAGAAACCGTGCTTCTTATGTCTTTCTCATGCCTTAGATGTGCTAGGAAGTGAATAGAAAAATCTATAGCAATACCCAATACTAAAGTTCCGGCTCCTAAGGCGATCACAGAGATGGCACCTTTTACTAAAAATACTATTCCTAAACCCATAGCTGTACCATACAGTACCGGTATAAAAAGTAACAGAGGTGTGCGTTTTCGTCTAAAGAAATAATAGGTTAATGCCAGTAACAATACTACAGTTATAGATAGCGTGACAAAGGTATCTGTTTGTAATTGAGAAGCATTTCCAGCTGCTACAGCGGCTCCTCCAAAGTAACTAATGTGGATACCAGGATGCGACTTTTCCCATGAAGCAATTTGAGTATCTAATTGGTTAAAGAATTCGATATTTTTTCCCGTAGCCCCAGCAGTATAGCGCGGTTTTACAAAGAAGTTCAGTTGTTGTTCATTTTTACTGAATAGATAGCCATCATACACTTCATAACTTGTATCTAGTTGAAGTACTTGTAATTTTTTTAAAGCAAGCATCGTCATACCAACAGGGTCTTGTGCAATGATATCTTTCATCACCATTCCGGCAGGGGATAGCAATACCTTTCGGTTTTCTTGCATCGTCAAGGCTATCGAGCTATCGGTAGTGAGGCTGTCTAGTTTTTTATAGTCGGCATCGGTAAGAAAAAGCGGAAGGTTGTTTTGAAACAATTGAAGAACTGCTTGCTCATTACCGCCACCGGCAGGTTGTAAAGTAATCGTATCAATAAACGGTTTTAGTAGGGTTAGGTTTTCCTGAAAACTATTGGCAGCATTAATTAAGCTATCAGGGTCAGCAGAGGTACTATCCGTTTTAGAAACAAGGAATATAAGCTGTTCACTAGCTTTTGTTTTTCCGATGATATCATTCATCGCTTTGATGGCATTGCTATTGGGTAGCATGTCACTCACATCTTGCTTCAGTTTTAACTGTGTGGCTAGGAGTATCCAAAGGATAAAGGAAAGAATAAATACAGACCAAAAAAGAAATTTTCGTTTCTGAAAAAAGTCATAAATCGATGCAAAGAGATCCAGCATTTGTATAAAAGGGGTAGGCTATAAATTAGCTATTCAAAATCTTGATAAAGTAAATATTTTTTACGGATAATCTTAAAGGCAGCAAGTTCTTTTTCCCATGATTGACGGATGGCAGCTTCTGATGTTCCCGCAATTATTTGTGCTTTCAATGTGGCATTTCCGGCAAGCTTGTCGAAGAAGTTGTTGAAGAATTTTTCTTTGTGAGGATAGGCTTGGTAGGCCGCCATTAAGTAGGTAAGGCACAATGAATCTTTGGGGGCTTCCTCAAGCAGAACGAGATTGCTAGATAAGGCTTGCCCATAGCAGGCTTGCCCTTCGAAAAGTGGGTTTGCAGCACCTTGTACACTTTTAGGTATGAAGCTATAGGAATAGGATTTCTTTAATTCCGGATTGCCCCATTGCTGAAATGGTTTATCGGTTCCTCTCCCAACACTGATTACGGTGCCTTCAAAAAAACATAATGAAGGATATAGATACACCGCATTCATTTCTTTTAGATTGGGTGATGGAGGGATTGGAAGCTGATAAAGCATTTTATGTGAGTAATTGCTGCAGGCGATGACGGTCAGTGTATATCCGCTAGTTTGTTTTATCCAGTTTTCACCTTGCAACATCCGAGCATATTCTCCTATAGTCATGCCATACACCACCGGTATGGGTTGCATTCCTACAAACGACTTGAAAGATGATTCCAGCACCGGTCCATCTATATAATGTCCATTAGGATTGGGACGGTCTAAAACAATGAGGTGTTTTTTGTAGGTAGCACAAGCGTCCATTAGGTACTCTAGGGTAGAGATGTAAGTATAAAATCGTGTGCCTACATCTTGTAAGTCGAATAGCACAATATCTACATCTTGCAACTGCGATGCTTGAGGGATTTTATTTTTTCCATATAGCGACAATACCGGAAGACCTGTTTTGCTATCAATATCGTTTTTGATGGATGCACCTGCATCTGCTGTGCCCCTAAATCCATGTTCCGGAACAAATATTTTTTTGATGGCTACTTTTTCTTTCAATAAAGTATCTAATAAACTTGTTGTGCCTACTTGCGAAGTTTGATTGATGACTAGAGCTACCTTCTTATTTTTAAGTAGCGGTAAATAAGCGGATAACCTTTCAGCGCCAGGCTGTATCTTAGGGTTAGGGGATGCCCATGTATTGGTGGTTATAAAAAACATTAAGCAATAAAAT
>CALMXV010000166.1 GCA_937871155.1 uncultured Taibaiella sp.
GAACATTCACCCTACTTTGGTCACGAGTATAATGAATTTGAATATTCCAATACTATTTACAATTACTATATCCACCCTCAGTGGGATGAGTTTGGCTCACGAACACTATATCTCAAAGTGCTTTTTGTTGATTATGAGTTGAATTTTATCATATTAGAATTTATTGGAGAATGGAATGATGCCGTTGAAAATGACATAATGACTTTGAAACGAAGTATTATTGATCATTTTATTGCCAAAGGAATCACTAAGTTCATTTTACTGCTGGAAAATGTTTTGAATTTTCACAACAGTGAGAACGACTATTATGAGGAATGGCTTGAGGAAATAAAAGAAGAAGGTGGATGGATAGCCGCAATCAATACTCCTTTGCAAACTCAAAATGAAATGAAAGCAAATGGTCTAAATCGATATTTTTCATTTATTGAACTTAAAAATTGGAGAACTTCTTCACCAGAGCACCTGTTTCAAATTATAGACAACAAACTGCTGCTTATCAATTAAATAATTGAATTTACTTACCATACAACTTCAATTTTAGTTGCACCTGCACATACCTACGATTGTAATAATTTTGAGTTCCTGACAATAAATTATTTAATCCTTCACGATAAACAATTCCTGCCTTTAGCTGACGATTTAAACCTATTTCTGCTTTGGTAGTAACTCCGGCATCCCAAATGGGAATCATTTTAAAGCCGTATTCTGTAGCAACAATTGCTCTATTATCTATAGTACCTTCTAAATTGCGTTGTATATCAGCCCCCGCACCTACTGACAAATTTTTGAAGATTTCATAGCCAACCATAGGAGCTAGCTGAAGAAAATATATACCACTTGGACTTTCCGAAAACTTTGCCGGCCTTCCTCGATTACTGTTGTTTAAGATTTGAGAATATTGACTGGAACTCATATTCGATGAAACTACTTCTTGGTTTTGTAGAAAACCTATCGAGCCTTCTATAAACAATTTATCACTTAAATTTTGCTTGGCAGAAATAGATGCCATGTAGCCTAGATTTAGGGAACCGTAATTTACCCCACCTGTTAAGTTTATACTGGTTCTTTTAGAAGCCAACAGTTTAACATCCTCAATTTCTAGTTCTTTATCAGCTATTTGGATTGTTTTACTTAAAGCACTATTTGATATTTGTTCTTTTATTTTTTGATTAGATGAATTCACAACATCATCATGTTTTGACAAAATAAATTTTTCTGAAGTTTCACTAAAACCATGAGTAACCTGAGGTTCTTGAATGGCTAGTTGTGTCTCTAAGCTTTTTATTGATATTGTGTTTTGATGTAAAGATTTTGTGGAATTCTTTTTAACAATACTGGTTGAAGAAGTTAAATTATCAAGCTTTAGTGGAGTTGAAATTGTTGTTTTTGCCGTTGGTTCATTCAGCTTAATTGGGCTATCGTTTTTTAAATCAGGAGACACAATAATAGAGGCTTTAGGAGTAGCTTCTATTTTATCTACTGAAGCAATAGAATTATTTGAATCATTAAAATATAAAAAGCCAAAACCTAATAACACTAAAGCAGCAGCAATACTACCGAGTTTAATATAAATTAATTTTCTATTTTTCTCTTTTGGTAATGCCGAAGCAAGACGTTTCCATTGATCAGGATTAAACGTCACCATTTCGTTATCAAATTTTTCTCTTAAAAGTCTATCAAATTCATTTGGACTCATAGTTCACTTCTTTTGAGCTTTTCAATATCAATTTTTGCAATGTTTTTCTTGCTTCGTGAAGGTGCCAAGAAGATGTTCCTTCACTTATTTTCAACAATGATGCTATTTCTTTATGGGCATATCCTTCAAATACCGCTAGGTTAAAAACCATTCTTGTGGTTGGAGGTAATGTTTGTATCAACTTTAATAAATCTTTGAATGCTATATCTTTCAATACATTTGATGCGCTAAAACTGGTATTTACTTCTTCCACCGGAAGTGCATATTTGGTATTTAAAGCGTTTCTTGTATCCTTACTTTTTACATAATCCAAACAGTTATTGACGACAATTCGCTTCATCCACCCTTCAAAGGAACCTGCAAATTTATATTCTTCGATATGTGTAAAAATTTTTAGAAACCCATCATGTAAAAGCTGTTCGGTATCTTCATTATCAATAGCATATCTAGCACAGATTTTTAAAAATAAGCTATGGTATTGTTTGAATAGTGCTTCTTGAAAAACTCTTTTGTTTTCCTTACATCCTAATATGATATCTTGTTCTGAATAGGAAAGCATAGAGTCGTTAAAGCATCTTACATCCGATTTCGGAGATTTTGAAGGTTTTTAAAACTATTGAAGATTTAAGAATCTAAAAAATATTTTATGCTTTCTATTCATTTTAAACTACTAACATTCCTAATAATGCAAGTAAAAAACATAAAAACATCGTAATCTTTTTAGTGCAATTAGAGTTTTCAAGTTGTCTCCTGATAATATTTAATCCTATTTCACTCATACAAGTTTAAAGACGAAATCTTAGATGGATTTATTGGGTATCGTACAGCTTTTATTTTTCTTAATACAACCGTATAGCTTTTACAATTCTTTAGAATATGGTATTTTATTTTTGTTGCTTAAGTATTTAATCAGTTATGTTTTCAGGTCTAAGTAGATTTTCAAATTTTGGTCAGCTAATTTTAAGGGTAGGATTAGGCATTATGATGGTAGCACATGGACTTCCTAAACTTTCAGGAGGCTTGGAAAAATGGGAAAAAATTGGCGGTGCCATGCAACATGTAGGCATCAACTTTATGCCTACCGTTTTTGGGTTTACTGCTGCTATCACTGAAACACTTGGAGGGGTCTTGTTTGCTTTGGGCTTAGCCTTCCGATCTGCAAGCTTCTTTTTATTGATGACGATGATAGTGGCTGCGGCAATGCACCTTTCTAGTGGAGATGGGCTGATGGGATCTTCTCACCCTATCGAATTGGCTTTCGTTTTCTTAGGTATGATATTTATTGGTCCCGGTAAATATTCTATTGATAAAAAATAAGCTTAAAGTTTTCCGTAAAGGCTACCGCCGGCATTAAATATTGGTTCGATTTTCTTGTCAATAGAGTGATCTAATACTAAAGGAGGTGCGTGATGTGGTTTTATTCTCGCATCAATTATCAACGAAGATTCACATCCCCAATGTTTGAATTTGGTAAAAGATTTTACACCATACACATCATGAGAGGGATTACTTCTTGTAAATGTTATCCACAAAAAATTATTCAAGTTTTGACTTAGGAAATTGCTATCGTCAGTTAGAATAATGAGCGCTGTTCCATTTAACTCTTCCGAATATTTTTCTAATTCGTTAGTGAGAAATTTCATTTCATTTTCCGTCGAATCATAGTCTATAAACGGACTGGACTCAATAGCTATTATTCCCGGCATTATAAATTGAGGGTTTTTAATTGACTCCAAATGACTCAAACAATAAGGTACAGTTGTTGTCAGTACTCGTTTCACTTCGCCACAAGCAGCAATCACCATTTTACTACCTTTATTTAAGCCTATGCCGGAGTAATCAAGCGTATCGATGGTGGTTTCGGTTTGAAAATGGATATCTGTTCTCCAATCTACACGCTCTAAAACATACTGTAAATACATTTCTATTGAATGCGTATTTAGTTTTCCGCTTCTATCTGTCGTTATCCATAAATATTTAGCAAGGCTTAGCTGACCCGTACCCAAGATATGATTGGCTATGGTAAGCAATTCTGCTGGCTTCATGGTTTGCTGATAAGGCGTATAGCGCTCTTCTCCGATAGCCAATAGCAATGGATGCACTCCTGCAGCATCTACTGCATGTACTTTTTTCAATCCAGGAATTTCATTTGCTACCGCAGAGCCTGTAAGCTCATGTATAAAAGCTCCAAAACTAGTATCCTCTTGTGGAGGTCGCCCCACAACAGTAAACGGGAATATGGCATCCTTTTTAGCATATACTTTATGAACTTTTAACACAGGAAAATCATGAATCCAGCTATAATAACCGAGATGGTCTCCAAAAGGTCCTTCCGGCTTGACCTCGTTTACTATCAACTCTCCGGTAATCACAAAATCTGCATCTGCACTCATACAATACCCATCTTCATAAAAATAACGGAACCTTCGACCACCCAAGGCACCGGCAAAGGTCATTTCGCTCATTCCTTCCGGTAACGGCATGACCGCAGCTACAGTATGTGCCGGTGGGCCTCCTAAAAATATGCTTACTTTTAAAGGTTGCTGTTTCTTATTGGCTTTGTATTGATGTACTCCAATGCCTCGATGAATCTGATAATGCAAGCCTATTTCTTTATTGGGAATATATTCATTACCGCTCAGTTGCACACGATACATTCCTAGGTTGGAGTTCATAATACCCGGCTTGTCTATATCTTCCGAATAAACTTGAGGTAAGGTCAAGAAAGCACCACCATCTAACAACCAATGTTTAATCTGAGGTAAATCAGAAATCTGAATCGTTTCAAAATGGTTAGATCGATGAGAAGGTTCTTTTTTAGGTAAGGCTTTCCAAGCGGCAAGACCTGTACTTAGTTGCTTCCAAGGCTTTTTAATAGCTGCTAACGGATTGTTTTTTAATTCTATCAACTGCTTTACCGGCTTCAAGGTATTTCTGAAGATAAAATTAGTGCGGGCCTCTGTTCCGAAAATATTAGAAACGGCTTTGAATTTAGAACCTTTTACTCGTTCGAACAACAATGCAGGTCCTTGTGCTTCATATACACGAAGATGAATGGCAGCCATCTCCAAATTAGGATCTATCTCTTCTTTTATCCGCACCAACATCCCGTGCTTTTCTAAATCATTCAAACAATCTTCTAAAGAGGTATATGGCTGCATGAGTCGGTAAACGTATTTGACAATTGCAAAATAAACATTTCTATGGCTGAGTAAAGTAGAAGCACTAAGAAATTATGCAATGTTATCGTAGTTTTTACTCAGTTGGCTAAAGCGGAATATGGGTATTAATTGTTATTGAAAAATTTTTATTCAATTGTTTTAATGGTTTTTTAACAATGCACTTGCAAAACCCTCCAGAAAAGAATCAACAACTTAATCAATCAAAATATAGTGTCACAAAACAAGCATCGGCATGAACAAACAAACGGTATGTATATTTAGTAGTAAAGTCTGCAAGTAACTTCCAGCACTAAAAATCAATTTCTAGAAACACCGGGCAATGATCGGAGTGTTTGATGTCGGGATAAATAGTCGCATATTTTAAATTCTTTTTTAAGGATTCAGAAACAGAAAAATAATCGATTCTCCAGCCTTTATTTTCTGCTCTCACAGACGGGAATCGTTGGCTCCACCAGCTATACAAGTGAGGCTCCGGATGAAAGACACGAAGGGTATCTATAAAACCATTTTCATAAAACTTATCCATCCAGGCACGCCCTTCGGGCAAAAAGCCGCTGGTATTTTTATTACCTATCGGATTATGAATATCAATAGCTTTATGAGCGATGTTATAATCGCCACAAATGATAATATTGCTTCGTGTTTTCTTTAATTGATGGAGGTAATTATAAAATTCGTCCAACCATTGGTATTTATAAGTTTGACGTAAGTCGCCGGAAGTGCCGCTAGGAAAATAGCAATTCAACAAAGTAATCTCTCCAAAATCTGTCCGTATCACTCGACCCTCATTATCGCTTTGCTCCATACCATTGCCATAAAACACTTGTGTAGGCGGGGTCTTGGTGAATATCGCTACGCCACTATATCCTTTTTTTTCAGCCGAAAACCAATAACTATGATAACCTAATTGTTCTATAGCCTTCAAATCAATATCTTTTTCTAATGCTTTAGTTTCTTGAAAACAGAGGATATCCGCCGGGTCGGTAGCTAACCATTCTAACAAACCTTTTTTAATTGCTGCACGAATACCATTGACATTATAGGAAATCAATCTCATAGTAATAAACCGTTTTAAGGCAAACAAATGTAGCAGATAAAGGCAGGAATCTTCAAAATGAGTTGTGGTTAAATTCCAACCATTATCTTATTAACATTTCTTAGCATAACAATAGTTACATTTGCAGCATCGAAATTTTATGATATTGGATATAGAGGCTTAAATTTATTGTTTCTAATTTTTATCTTTAAAAGCTATCGCAATTTGAAAATGAGTGCTTATCAGATTGGATAAAAGCAAAACAGTGAACGTGAAAAATTATAGAAAATTAAGGTATCAAAATATATTGAATTGGGTGGTAACTATTACATTGGTTTTAGTAACCTCATTCACTACCAAAGCCAATACTGCTTTAACGCCTGCGGCTTTAGAACATTATATTAAAAAAACGTATTCTCATCTGGAGTTTAAGCATCATGAGCTATCTTATGAGGTATTTAAAAAGGCATATAAAGGTTATCTTAATTTACAACAAGCCGGCAAACTGAACCCTTCCAAAAACATCATCACTATTATTGACTTTTCTCTTTCCTCCACTCAGAAACGGATGTGGGTCATTGATTTAAAGCAAAGGAAAATACTTATCAATGATTATGTAGCGCACGGTCAAGGTTCTGGAATGGAGTATGCTACTTCATTTTCTAATATTGAAAACTCACATCAAAGCAGCTTAGGCTTCTATGTAACCGGTGAAATCTATTCAGGTGAACATGGGGCATCGCTTCGCTTGCATGGCTTGGATAACAACTATAATACAGCAGCATTTGATAGAGCCATCGTGATTCATGGTGCAGATTATGTAGATGCCAACCTGATAAAATCTCAAAACAGAATGGGAAGAAGTTGGGGCTGCCCTGCCGTGTCCAATCAAGTTGTTTCGAAATTGATAAATACTATCAATGATGGTACTTGCATATTTGTTTTTGCCCAAGACAAAAAATACTTAGCATCTGCCTATTGGCTCAACAAAAAAATAGACCGATTACCGTCCAACAATCATTCAGATGAGTTTTTATTAGCCCTGACTAGTAAGAAAAATTACCGTTATGTATATGATGAAAGTGCTGCTGATATTGCCCCTGAAGGCGCACAGATAGTAGCATCATCTTATTGGAATCAAACTAAGGAAGTAGAGTTTTGCCTTCCGTATCCTAATATTTGGAGAGCATTTCCATAAGCTTCGCATCTTTCTTATAAAAATCTCTAGCAAATCTTACGTGTTCACCAGATGCATCTTGCCAAGCAGTGAAATAGACAATATGAACCGGTATTTTATCTTTTAAAAGTTCATATTTAGTCTTTCTTGTTCTTATTAAGCTGTCGAGTTTTTCTTGTTGAAAGTTTTTGTTTTCTTTTTCATCTAAGATATATATCGCCAATTCTTGAGGTCGCTGTAAACGAACACAGCCGCTGCTTCTAGCCCTATCAAACTTATCAAAGTCTTCGCGATGTGGTGTATCATGCATATAAATATCCCATTTGTTAGGAAAGTTGAATTTGACATATCCTAGTGCATTAGATCGCCCGGGGGGCTGCCGGAACATATATCGTTTATAATTAGAAGCAGTAATAGTTGAAGCACTTACTTTATTGCCTTTATGGTCATAGGCATCCAGTCCTTTTTTTCTTAGATAGGCTTCGCCGCTACGTAAGAGCCCCGGCAACACATCATTTTTAGCAATAGTAGGCGGTACTCCCCAAGGTGGGTTGATGACCACATTTGACATCATCGCATTGAGGATGGGAGTTTGTCTTGAAGGCTTTCCTACCACTACATTCATAGCCATTACCTCTTGACTACTTCGCATCATGCTAAAGTTCATCGTAGGAATGTTTACAACGATATAATCTTGTTCAAATGCTTGTGGCAACCATCGCATTCTTTCTAAATTAGCATCAATGATTTTGGTTACTTCTGATGGGCTTCTAATGAGGAAACTAAATGTGGTACTGTCTATCTTTCCTGTTCTTTTTATACCCAGGTATTGTTGGTAAGATTGTACTTGTGCTGCTACACCATTTAGGGTATCGCTGATACTTGTAAGCCAAGGAGCTTCAAGTTGTATTAAAGCTTGTACCAAACTATCCGGTGCAGATGCGTCAGCTGCTAACTGTTCTTTTAGTTTCAAGAAACTAGAATTGGTATCTAATGCTGCATAATGCTGTAAGGAATGTTGTAATAATTTATAGTAAGGAAGTTCACTCCTAAATATTTTTAAAGACGGGTATTGATTAGATTTTAATAAAGGTAATATTGATTGAATTGCCCAGCTACTATCATTTGCATGAAACCACAGACTGTCAGCTTTACGAGGTATCAACAGTCCAAACATCAAATCCCTAGCGGCTTTTAGATACTGATGAGTAATAGTAGTATCTAATTTAATCAATGAAGAAATACTAGGTTGTTGGCTTTGTTTAAACAGTAGGATTAACTCTTGTAGCACTTTTAGATGGTAACGCTCTGTAGAAATTCCATCGGAAGATAATTGACACAAATCATGATACACACTATCAAGCAGTACACTGCCAGAGTCTTCACTAAGCCATAAAGGTTGGTATAGATTTTCTTGGTAAAGCTGTGAAAGTGCTACATTGACTGATAGTGGAGCTTTATTACTATCAATGGTGGATGTATTAGCTAACGCAGCTTTGAGTGTATCAGAAAAACCAGTAAAATCAAGTTTATTTTCTTCTTTAAAAATGTTGCTGATAGGTGATGAAGTTTTGATTTCATCACAAGCTTGTAAAAGAGTAATAACTAGTAAGAGTGATAGATAGAGTTGTTTCTTCATAATTGAGTTTCCCAAGCATTTTGGAATTTCACTCCTAAATTTCGATTTCTTTTATGGGATGCCAAAATAAATTTTTAAAATCTATTACTCGATCCTTTTCCACCACTACTCCTTCCTTTTCTAATAGTTTTTGCATTTCATCAGGAGTTGAAAAATGATGTTTACCGGTTAATAATCCTTGACTATTCACGACTCGATGAGCGGGAACTCCAG
>CALMXV010000167.1 GCA_937871155.1 uncultured Taibaiella sp.
AAAACCTTCCAAATACCAACAATCTAAAATCCTAATGACCTTTTTGAGTTTAAAAAAAATTAACCAAAAAAAGAGGCTGTCCATTTTTTGACCGCCTCTTAGATAAAGTAATGACTATTTGGAAATGGTTATTCTCGAATGTCCATTTCTTTTATGAGGTTCGGAGCTTTACCTAATTTCTCAATGATGAAAAGTACAAAACGAGCATCTACACTAATAGTACGTTTATATTTTTTATCAAAAGCTATATCGCCACTCATCGCTTCCCAGTTGCCATCAAATGCAAGACCTATCAACTCTCCATTTCCGTTGATAACAGGACTGCCGGAGTTTCCACCAGTGATGTCGTTGTTAGAGATGAAACAAGTATGAAGCTTTCCGGTTGTTTTATCTGCATAACGACCATAATCTTTCGCTTGATACAAGTCGATAAAATCTTGTGGTAAATCAAACTCAGCATCTCCTGCTTTATACTTACTCATCAACCCATCTATAGTGGTGTAATAATCATACAGCACACCGTCTTGAGGTGAATAGTCTAATACTTGACCATAAGTAATACGCATAGTAGAGTTCGCATCCGGGTAGAACAACTTACCTTCTTTCATTTGCATCAACCCACGAACATATTTCTTGCTAAGTTCTTTTTTAGCACTATAGAAATCTTCAACAATTTGTTGGAAGCTCTTTTCATAATTCAAAACATAACTAGATGCATGTTTATAGGCAGCATCTTTTTCCAATTGTACTAAAGAGGGTTTTTTAAAGAAGCTTTCCATTTTAGCATTGTTCAATAGGAAGGTACTTTTATACACTTCATCTGTATAGTCTTGGAATGCTTTATCTAGATTTGATTTTTTATGTTTCTTGAAGATAACCGATTCGTAGATAGCCGGAAGTTGATTAGAGGCTACATCTGAGTAATACATCTTTGTCATTGCCGCAAACAATTCTTTGTCAGTAGTGGCATCATAATCTGCTAGTGCTGCTTTGTATCCGGCTTCTGCTATGCGAATATATTTCTTGAGGCTATCTTCATTTTTCACTCCTCTTTGCATTGCTTTTGCTAAAGGCACCATAGCTGCTGCAACACGATTTAATACCGGCGCCCTAAAGGCTTCTGTGTAGTAGGTTACGTGTTTTGCATAAGGCTCATAGCTTTTGTAAAGAGAATTATACTCGTTTAATAATCCTTCAAATTCATTGTCGTTTTCAGAAGCCCACTCATTAAAACGCGCTTCTTGTCTTTCTTTTTTAGCAACTACTTTATTTCGTTTTAATTGCTCTGTTTGTCCAATAAAATATTTCCAATAATTAGAGATACGTTGATAGGAAGCCGTTAATTTAAGATATACACTCTTGTCAGCATCCATGTTTTTGCGCATGATAGCAAGACGTTCTTCACGAATTTTAACTATCGAAGGGTTCACTTCGTTTATAGCTTGGTTAACACCAGAAGCTACTTCATAACGATTGGTACGACCAGGATAACCCATAATCATAGCATAGTCGCCTTCTTTAACCCCTTTAATAGATACTGGTAAAAACTTCTTGGGTACATACGGCACGTTGGATGCGCTATAAGGCGCCGGTTCATTATCAGCATTTGCATACACGCGGAACATGGAAAAATCTGCTGTATGGCGTGGCCACATCCAGTTGTCCGTATCACCACCATATTTACCTAAAGATTTTGGAGGAGTTCCTACTAAACGAACATCCGTAAATCTTTTATAGGTCAATAAAATAATCTGGTTGCCATTAAAAAACTCTTTTACATTCGCCACATACTTACCCTCTTTAGAAGCTCGTTTTTCAATTTTTGTAGCTATCTCGTTAAATTTTTTGGCATATTCTTCTGCTGTAGCTTTCCCTACATATTGCATCACTTCATCCGTTACATCTTCCATTTTTTGCAAGAAGATGACACTCATGTTAGGCGAAGGCAATTCTTCCATTTTATTTTTTGCCCAAAAGCCATTGTCTAAATAGTTTTTTTCTACAGTACTCAACCCTGCAATGGTGCCATAGCCACAATGGTGATTGGTAAGCAATAGACCACTGCCGGAGATAATCTCTGCAGTACATCCACCATTAAACTGAACAATAGCATCTTTAAGGCTGCTATTATTAATACTATAGAGATCCGCTTTTGTAAGCTTCAAACCAAGACGTTTCATGTCTTCATAGTTCTTGCCAATAAGGTAAGGCAACCACATACCTTCGTCAGCACGTGCCGATACAAGCGTACAGGCAACAACAAGGGATAATAACAGTTTTTTCATCTGCATTTATTGATTAAAGTGAAAATGTAAACTAACCAGCTATAGGCAATACTTACATTGCAACTCTTACTAATTAGGTTTTTGCTTATATCTTTTGAGTGGGCAAAGATAAAGAATATAATTCCAGGATACTATAGCCAAAAGGGGGGATTCTTTATAACAACAGTAAGGTTAAAATGTAGTCTGCAAAGAGAATCATTATACAACTCACCACCACCGAAGTAGTGGAAGCACGTCCAATTTCTAAAGCCCCGCCTTTCACATTATAACCATAATAGGCCGGTATAGCTGATAGAATAAAGGCAAACACCACCGATTTGGTAAGAGCAAAGTATATATTATAGGGTAAGAAGCCGGATATTAACCCCTGCTGAAATTGCTCTTTGGATAAAATACTTGAAAACATACCGGCAATGTAACCTCCCAAAATGGTAACAGCTATAGATAAAATGATGAGGCAAGGAACCATAATCAGGGCTGCTACTATTTTAGGCATTACTAAGTAAGTTTTGGTATTGATACCCATAATTTCTAGGGCATCTATCTGCTCGCTTACTCGCATATTGCCCAACTCTGAAGCGATCTTAGAACCTACCACTCCTGCCAAAACAATACATACTACGGTAGGGGAAAGCTCAAGGATAGCAGAATCTCTTACAATACTGGCAATTACTGGTTTAGGAATTAAAGGACTCACCAACTGATAAGCAGACTGTATGGTAAGTACCATACCTAAGAACATAGAGATAATGAGCACAATGGGTAGCGAACGAATACCTATATCGTTACACTGTTCCATAAATTCTTTCCAATACACCCTTCCATTTTCAGGCTTTGCAAACCCATCTCTAATCATCAAGGAAAATGAACCAAAGTGTTCTAAAAATTTTCTAATCATATCCGTTGTGCTACAAAAATAAGTTTAAACCTTTTGTCAACAGGAATAACTTTTCAAGCTTAGTTATTTCGGTTTTAAAAAGCACTCATACTAGAACGTCTTGCCTTCAGTATTCAAAAACAAATGAAAGGTATCTCCACGTAATCCTAAGCGCATACTTTCTAACGGAAGCACTTCTGTGGGTGCAATATTGCCTAGATTAACATTGGCTCCTAATAGTTGTAAAAAATACACTTGTTGTGCTTTTTGAGGAGCTTCCCAAAGGATGCGTTCAGCCGGAAGTTTGGTTAATATTTCTTGTACCAACCCTTGTCTTACTTCACCACTATCTCTATAAATACCTACGTTACCCGCTTCTCTGGCTTCTGCTATTACGTATTGTGATCCTGCAGCCAACTCTGCTTGCATCAACTCTATCCATTTATAAGGAGGCATAATGTTGGTAGCATCTTTACTGCCCACTTCGGATAATACCGTTACATGTTTTGCTAGTTTCTCAATATAACCGCATTTTTCAAGATGAGGAATCGTAATTGAGCCGTCAGAAACTTCTACAAATTGTAGGTTGTAGTCTTTGATGACTTGTAGATAATCGTCAAATTGATTGCGGATTAAAAAGGCTTCAAATAAGGTTCCTCCAAAATATACCGGTACATTGGCATCTTGATATAAGGCTATTTTCTCTCTTAAGTTAGGAGTAACAGCAGCAGTTCCAAAACCCAATTTTACAAAGTCGATATACGGTGCAGCTATTGATAAAAAATCTTTAACACTATCCATTCCCATTCCCTTATCCATCACCATAGTCAAGCCATTCTTTCGCGGCTTTTGCTCTCTTCCAGACAAGTTTTTTAACGGAAAATTCATGAAGTATATTTTTAATTAGGCGCAAATGTAAATGATTCAAAAAGTTCCGTAAAAAAATGAACGGGCAATTTGTACTTTAGCGTAAAATATCACATTATTTTATGAATCGCAACATTGCCACTTTTGGACTATTATTAGGCATTATCTTTCCTTTACTTGGTTTATTAGTCGTGTATTTCGTAAAATACTCTCACGATAGTTTCATTGCATTTTTCCAAAGCTTATCTCAAAACTTTAGTGCAGCAGCCTTAATGTTATCCCTTAGTTTATTTGCCAACCTTATCCCTTTCATTTACTATACCAATAAGCGCCTGGACCAAACAGCGAAAGGCGTGCTTATCGCTACCATGCTTTATGCCGTTTTAATCATTCTTTTAAAATATGTTTGGTAAATCCTTGCCGATTCTGATGAATTAAAACATGAGCAGATGTCTTTCCTTTTTCAGACATTTGCAACAATCATTTTATCAACTATAACGTGCGTTATTACCTCATAGCCGGCGAAGCCAGTGGCGATTTACATGGCAGTAATCTTATCAAACAAATTCTTGTAATAGACACTAATGCTACTATAAGAGCCTGGGGAGGTGATATGATGGAAACCGCCGGCGCCACCTTAGTAAAACACTACCGCGACTTAGCTTTTATGGGTTTCATAGAAGTAATCAAACATTTAGGAACTATTTTAAAGAACATCAAATTTTGCAAACAAGATATTCTTGATATGGCGCCAGATGTATTAGTCCTTATCGACTACCCTGGCTTTAATATGCGGATTGCTGAATGGGCAAAAAAGCAAGGAATTAAAATATTGTGGTACATCTCTCCTCAAGTATGGGCATGGAAAGCCAATCGTGTAGAAAAACTAAAACGTGATGTAGATGTGATGCTAGTGATTCTCCCTTTTGAAGTAGATTTTTATAAGAAAAGAAAGGTAACGGTACAATATGTAGGGCATCCATTAATCGAAGTAATAGAAAAAGAAAAATTACAAGCACCCCTGCAAAGTATTTCTAACAAACCCATTATTGCATTGTTGCCCGGAAGTCGAAAACAAGAGATACAACAAAAGCTTCCTGTGATGCTGCAGATGGTTAAGCATTTCCCAGACCATCAATTTGTGATTGCACAAGCCCCTTCTATGCCGGATGAAGTGTATTATGAATGGATAAAAGACGAACCTATTCTTCTAGTAAAAAACCAAACTTATTCGCTCCTAAAGCAAGCAAAAGCAGCGTTGGTAACCAGCGGTACTGCCACTTTAGAAACTGCACTTTTTGGAGTACCTCAAGTAGTGTGCTATCGAGGCAATCCTATCTCCTATTGGTTAGCAAAAAAACTGATTCATATCAAATACATCTCGCTAGTGAACCTTATCATGGATAAACCTGTAATCAAAGAACTTATACAAAATGAATTAAATGAGGCTACCTTAAAATACGAATTAATGCAGTTATTAAAAGAAGGGGACTATAGAGATACCATGCTGCAAGACTACAAAGCGTTATGGCATCTACTTGGCGACCAATCTGCTTCAACATTAACTGCTGAGGCAGTTATAAGGTTGGCTCATACTACAAAAGCTTAACCCTTCGTTTCCCTTTTCGCCTTCAATTGATGGGCGGTTTACTTATAATTCTTCTTATAAAAATTCAAGTAAGGAGTCATGTCTTGTTCGGAGCGCAACTTAAGTAGATTGTCAATAGAGATAGTCATCACCTGATATTCGGAAGCTTTAAATTCTGCAAACAACTGTTTACGGGCATTCACCGCATTCAAATAAATCTTAGCAGCAGTAGCATTAGGGAATGATTCTACAATAATGATTCCTTGATTCGCCTTCATCATTTCCATACTCGTCTTCAGCTTTTGGTTGGAATAATTAAAGGCATTAAAATCTCCTAAGCCTGCTTTGATGCCCATCGTTTTTGACTCTGCTTTATAAAAGTAAAATAAGTAAGCATGTGCTGATTGTGGCTTATAGATATATTCATCCGGAATACTGATGGGATTATTAGAGGGAGAAGGTGGAGCTGGTGCGGTTTCCACTACCTGGTTCATGTTCGTAGATTTCCCTGGCTGTGTCACTACTTTAACCGGCAAGGTACCTACACTATCTGGGTTAGTTGAGGTAACCACAGGTCTTGAACGTTTAATAAAATTTGCCACTGCAGCAACCCAAGCTTTCAAAGAATCATTAGGATGAGCTGCTTGATACTTGATAATGATTGTATCTGCATCATCATAATTTCCCAACCCTGCTAAGGCAACCGCTTCCATGATTTGAAACTTATTTTTGAACGCCGGTAATGGGTATTGTTTTTGACCATCACGAGCACGCTGAAGCAGTTGCGAATAGTCGCGACTCATCATCATTTGATACGCTTGTTCGTAATAATCATTTACCGAACCGCTTGCTATTGTTATTGTATCTTTAGTAGCGGCAGCAGCTGTTTGTTGTTTCGGACCCACTAGTTCTGCCCACTTAGTTTTAGGAAAATCTTTACGTAAACGCTCTCCATAAGATTGCGCTAAAGGCAAGTTGTTTTCTTGCAGGGCTAGCTGATAGCGTTGATATAATAACTCTGCTTGATAATCGCTATTTGGGAAACGTTTATCAAAGGTGTCTAAAGTTTGGTGGGTGCTTGGATAGTCGTTAAGGTCGTTGAGATAAGCATTGCTCAACTCTAAGTATGCTTTTTTAATCTTTACGATTGCTGCATCCTTCTGTGCTTGTGAGCTAGGTATCTGAGCCAATAAACTCAACTCCGTAGGAATACCGTTTTCATCAAAACCTACTAACTCTTCGCTCTCATTAGTTGAGGAATTATTGTTTTGTCCTCCTGCCTGTGCCGTGTTGGTACCGGACTTAGACAACAGCCACCAATTATCAACATTAGCCCGATTACCCCATTTACGTTTGAACTCATTAAAGCCTTGCTGCATTAATACAGGGTTAGAGAAATAACTGTTAGCTGCTGCATTTTGATTGTCATCTACTTCATTCGCTATTGGAACACCACCTGGTTTGTTTTCCGCCATCATGATGCTATCTGTTCTTGCCTTTTCTAAGCTGCGGATATATTGCTTTACAATTTCGCGTTGCTCCTTTTCTGATTTGTTGGCTAGGCCCAGCAAGCTATCTTGTACCTGAATCACTTGAGAAGGATAGGCTACTTTATCTAAGACTGTTGCTCTTTTTACAGCCGTCATTACCAAAGGATCCGTAGCGGCATATTTTGCAAAATAAGCAGCACTATCATAAGCCATCTTTGCTTGTTTATAAGCACCTTTGGTATAGAAAACATTTCCTAAGCTGCTAAACGAAATCGCCTTCTGTTTCTTTGTTGCTTTAGGGCTGCTCACACTTTTTTGCAAATAAGTAATCGCTTCATCAAATCGATTTGTATTAGCAGCCAACTGACCTAATACATAATAAACCTGTTCGTAATAATTGGAATATTTACCATCACGCAACAAGCTTTTAAAATCTGCTAAGGCTTCTTCATCTTGTCCTCCTTGCTGTAGCTTACTATAAGCAAGATATTTACGGGCATAAAAATCCATTTCTATTTTAGGTTTAAGATCCAGTACCCGTTGATAGTTTTCGGAAGCACCTGCATAGTCTTGTTGTTGATGTAACAATTGAGCATTAAGATAAGCGGCACGAGTTCGAATCCATTTTTGAAGTTCTTTGTCTGTAGCTACTTCCGTTAAATATTGAATCGCATCACGCTCTTTATTTCTATTGAGGTTGAGGTAGGCCTTCTCTATTGCTAAACGGCCTTTTGTTTTTTCGTTAAGATTTTTATCGCTATCGAGTAAGTCTAAAATTGCTTCTGCTTCTCGTTCTTTTTGTGCATCGGTATAGGTTCTTGCCAACCAAAGTACCGCATCATTGTTCGCAGATTTATGCTTGAGGAAGTCGAAGGTTCTACTATCTTCTTTTTCTACGATCGACATTTCTTTATCATCAGTTTTCTTTTTAGAAGTTCTGTTTTTAAGGGCATCTTTTTTCTTTTGTTGGTTGATGCTGATGATATATCTAAATGCCGTAGCTGCATTTTCATAATCTCCTTTGAAATAAAACGCTTGGCCTAATAGCAAGTATAAGTCATCCCCCCATTTGGTACGAGGGTCATGAATTTGAATACCTATGGACGCTTTTTGAATAATGCTATCCATATCTGAAAGCATCTTAGTAGAATCTTTGTTTGGATTGAAAATGAAAAGAGATATTAACGAGTCATAATTTTCTTTATGCGTGCGTTGCATATTGGCTAATGCCTCGTCCATTTTTTTATTGGCATTGAAATAATAGTTGTAACGAGTAAACGTATTCTGCACCAATCTTCGTGGCCAGGTCCATTTCTTCTTCAGCATCTTCTCATTACTCCAGGCTTTATGCTTCTTTTCGATACTCAGTTTTATTGCCAGCTCAAACTTATCCATTTTCTTTTTCTCATTGGCTTTGGCAAGCTTCTCGCGCTCTGCTTTTTGCTTGGCTTGTTTCTCTGTTCTTGCTTTTCTTACTATTTCCAGGCTATCAGTTCGTTTCTTTCGAAGGGTAGTAAGGCTATCGTTTACAAACTTTCTTCTGACTGCAGCGGCATCGGTAATTACTTTTCTTGCGGCTTTGAGGCTGTCGTTTTTGGTTTGTCGTACTAATCTAGCACTATCTAGTCTTGTTTGCCTTCTTATCGCTACACTATCTTGGTAGCGTTTACTCTCTTTATATTTTCTTATGGCACCAAGGCTATCTGTCTTTTTTTTCTGTGCAGCTTTTGTAAGTGCTATTGTTTGCTTTCTAATGTTGTTTATACTATCTACCGTCTTCTGCCGTTCTCTTTTCAATGAATCATTATAGGCAATACGTTGCTGCTTTATAGTATTGAGTCTTTGTTGTCGTACTGCAGTTACACTGTCTTTATATTTTTTACTCTCTTTATATTTTTTAAGGCTGACTCTTTGCGCTGCTGCTAGTTTTCTTACTTGTTGCAGACTGTCGTTATGATGACGACGAACTGCTTTGGAGCTATCTAGTATTTTTTGCTGCGCTTTACGAGTAGAATCTATGGTATGTTGACGTTTTAGTTTGAGGCTATCGGTTTTGACAGCTTGAGCACTTGCTTGTTGGGAGGATAAATTAAGCGTCAATAAACTCACAAATAACAAAACAATAAAGCCTGCCTTATTTCTTATAGATTGGAACACTAGTAATAAACTGATTTATGAAGATTTTAGTATGCTATTCGTTGATTTAGCAACAAGATATCGATGCTTTCAAAAATAATAAAATTGTTGTATTATGCTAGATACTGAAAACATTTAATAATTTTTTTGAACCGATAAAAGATGTTTGAGAAAATGGAGAATAAAGCCGTATTAGCATGCATTTATAAAAAAATCAATTCAAAAAAGTGAACATTACCTCAAAATACATGACTACATTAAAAATACTTCAGCACTTAAGGAATCCTTTATATTTGCTCCTCCATTAGGCTACGGGACGTAGCTCAGCCCGGTTAGAGTACACGTCTGGGGGGCGTGTGGTCGCTAGTTCGAATCTAGTCGTCCCGACGAACAAAGACCAATTACGATTCTTAGTAATTGGTCTTTTCTTTTAAGTGGATGAATTTCTTTGTTGGCTTGACTTATAAGAAAAAACCGCTTTTATATCTTGCCCTGCTTTAGGAGCCTTAAATGAGTATACAATTTACTTGATTAAACCTGATATAAGTTTACGATTCATTTTTATTTCTGACCTAAATTTACATAATGGTAGGTATTTTTCGATAATAATTTTTCCATAACCTTTCTGTTTTGATGTTGTTATTTAAATGATAAAAAGTATTTGGTGTAAAATTGCCAAAGTACATGTGAGTTCTTTCATTGTTGTATAAATCTACTACTACTTTTAGTAATTCCTTTGTATCCCTGAGTTTATCAATATTGTATGTTTCTAAGTACTCTTCTTTGATAATTCCAACTACCCTTTTTGCAACAGCATTTTCTATGAGGTCTCCATTTTCAGTCATGGTTATTTTATGTGTTTGTCTTGTAATAGCTTAACATAAGCATGGCTGCAATATTGAATTCACCTATCAATGTGACGTGTCGGCTGCCAATGGCACTCCATGCCTTGGGGCATAGAGCCGTTGGCAAAGTTTTGTTGTTTTTTATGGCTTCCGCTGTTTCTGCTACCTGTTAGCCAACAGTTTTATGTGAGTAGTTATCGGTATTAATGCTAATGTAAAGATATTCTCTGCTATTTATTTTCCAATAATAACTATCACTCAAGCAAAGCTGATTGGAAGCTGTAGTAACCAACACACTAACGAGATTAGGGTATTTTCTTAACCAATGATAGAGGTTGGTTATTTGTATACTTCAATTGCGTTTTCTTATCAATAATTGGTTTGCTGCAAGCATATTGAATAGTCCATCTCTACCTACTTAGTCAACCCTCAAAAAGTCATTTTTAATTTTCGGGCAAAAAAAGTTTGA
>CALMXV010000168.1 GCA_937871155.1 uncultured Taibaiella sp.
TTTACAAAACTTAGATACTTTAGCCTTATTCATAGGTACCCACAATGAGCATAGTAGTTACTTGGCGGCTAAGTACATGGAAGAACATAACATTCCTAAAGATTCACCTAAAGTGTATTTTTCTCAGCTCTTTGGCATGAGCGATAATATTTCTTTTAACCTTGCTAATGCTGGTTACAAAGTAGCCAAGTATATGCCTTATGGTCCGGTAAAAGACGTTATCCCTTACCTGATGCGTAGAGCGCAAGAAAACACTTCAGTAGCTGGGCAAACAGGTAGAGAGTTATTACTTATCAATAAAGAATTGAAACGTAGGAAAGGATAATTTTATCTTAACCGTTTTCAGTAACATCTTAAAAAGGCATTTACAAATTCAGCTCGTAGTCTTTACAAATTGTTTTTAATTTGTGAGGATTATAATGAGCCAACCATTACTTTCTGTTAAGAATCTTCGACTTTCTTTTTTACAAGACCATAAGGAAACGCCACCGGTTGTTGATGCATTGTCATTTGAGTTACAGTCGGGGAAAGTGTTGGCTATCGTTGGGGAAAGTGGTTCTGGTAAATCGTTGACGGCTCTGTCTATTATGGGACTCTTGCCAAAGAATGCCTTAGTAAAAGGTACTATCACTTGTACGATTCTTCAAAAAAGTTTTTCCTACCATGCACATAAAAAAGAAGCCTCTTTAGTTGCTTGTAGAGGTAAAGAAATCACGATGGTTTTTCAAGAGCCTATGAGCGCCTTGAATCCCATCATGACAGTCGGAAAACAACTACAAGAATGTATCAGTGCACATCAACAACTTTCTGATACTGCTTCTAAACAACTTGCTATCGAATGGTTGAGAAAAGTGAAAATTCCTGTCCCTAAAAAAAGCTTTGCAAAGTACCCTCATGAAATGTCCGGAGGGCAAAAACAACGGGTGATGATAGCTATGGCTCTTTGCAATCAGCCGGCTCTTCTCATCTGCGACGAGCCTACTACAGCTTTGGATGTAACCGTACAACAAGAAATCATCAAGCTCATGCAACAGCTACAAACTGAACTAAAGACTAGCATGATTTTTATCACCCATGATTTAACCTTAGCGGCTACTATTGCCTCAGATATTATGGTGCTTTATAAAGGTAAAATGGTAGAGTATGGAACCGTACAACAAGTGATACATCATCCATCACATCCTTATACAAAAGCACTTTTGGCTTGCCGTCCGTCTCCTAATGATAAAGGGTATTATCTTCCAACCGTGCAAGATTATTTAAATAGTGATAATGAGATAACCAAAACACAACATACCTCTAGTACCCAGTCAAAGCATGCTGAATGTTTATTAAAAGTATCCAATTTAGCTATACAGTTTGTACAAGAAAGGAATTGGTTAGGAAAGCCTACAGCAACTTATAAAGCCGTTGACCACATCAGTTTTGACTTACCCAAGAGTAGTGTATTAGGGTTGGTAGGAGAAAGTGGTTGTGGTAAAAGCACCTTAAGCAAAAGCATCATGGGCTTATTGCCCGTGCAAAAAGGAGCCATTTTATATGAAGGTAAAGACTTGACCAAAATGAGTAGCCAAGAACGAAAATCGTTGAGTTCTTCCATTCAAATGATTTTCCAAGACCCTTATGCTTCACTCAATCCAAGGCTAACGATTGGCGCACTACTTATGGAACCTATGCAAGTGCATCGCATAGTCCCTTCTCATGGACTACAAAAAGAAGCGTATCGTCTTCTAGACTTGGTACAATTACCTGCCGATGCTTTTCACCGATATCCTCATCAGTTTTCAGGGGGGCAAAGGCAACGGATAGGTATCGCCAGAGCATTGTCTGTTCGTCCTAGCTTATTGATATGTGATGAAAGTGTTTCTGCTCTTGACGTAAGCGTACAAGCACAAATTTTAAACCTCCTCAAAGAGCTTCAAAGTCAATTGCAACTAACGTATATTTTCATCTCACATGATTTATCTGTAGTACAATACATCAGTGATACGATCATGGTGATGCACCAAGGGAAAATAGTAGAAACTGGAATGGCAACTGAGCTACTCTCCCACCCTACCAATGAATATACTCAGAAGCTGGTGGATGCTATTCCTCGGTTATAATCTTTTAAAATTCTTTATCGGCAACTGATAACATAAAAATTATCTTTGCGCACAAATCAGACTTACGAATATGAATTTGGAGTTCAATAAAAATGAAGATGCCATGAAATTAGCCGTGAGCCAAATGAAGCAACGTCATGCTCAGGTGGCTTTGGGGGGTGGTAAAAAATCTATTGAAAAGGCGAAAGAAAAAGGGAAAATGACTCCCAGAGAACGCATCCAATATTTGATAGATGAAGGCAGTGTGTTTTCAGAAATCGGCTCATTTACCGGATGGGAAATGTATCCCGATGAAGGTGGCTGCCCTAGTGGAGGCACAGTTGGTGGTGTAGGATATGTAAGCGGTCGTAGATGTATGATTGTTGCCAATGACAACACTGTAAAAGCCGGAGCTTGGTTTCCCATAAGTGGAAAGAAGAATTTACGCTTACAAGAAATAGCTATGGAAAATAGATTACCTGTTATTTACATTGTAGATAGCGCAGGGGTGTATCTTCCTATGCAAGACGAAATATTTCCTGACAAAGAACATTTCGGAAGAATCTTTAGAAACAATGCTGTGATGAGTGCAATGGGTATTACACAAATAGCTGCTGTAATGGGTAGCTGTGTTGCCGGAGGTGCTTATCTTCCCATCATGAGTGATGAAACCTTGATGGTAGAAGGCAATGGCTCTATATTTTTAGCCGGTCCATATTTGGTAAAAGCAGCTATAGGTGAAGACATCGATATTCAAACCTTAGGGGGTGCTAAAACACATACTGAAATTAGTGGCATTGCTGATTATAAATTTGAAACAGAACAAGCTTGCCTTGACCAAGTAAAACGTATCATGGATAAACTTGGTGATACAGAACATGCCGGCTTCGATAGAATAAAACCGGAAGCTCCTGTTAAGAACCCTCAAGATATTTATGGCATTGTAAGTGTAGATAATAGCAAACCTTATGACACGTTAGAAGTGATTCATAGAATCGTGGATAAAAGTGAGTTTGATGAGTTTAAAAAAGACTTCGGTAAGACCATCGTTTGTGGATACGGACGTATTGATGGATGGGCAGTGGGCATTGTAGCCAATCAACGTAGCATCGTAAAAAGCGGTAAGAAAGAAATGCAATTGGGTGGTGTTATTTATAACGATAGTGCCGATAAAGCTGCTCGTTTTATTCAAAATTGCAATCAAAAGAAAATACCATTAGTGTTCCTTCAAGATGTAACCGGTTTTATGGTAGGCAGCCGTAGCGAACATGCCGGCATCATTAAGGACGGAGCAAAGCTTGTGAATGCAGTAGCCAATTCGGTGGTTCCAAAAATTACCATTATCATAGGCAACTCTTATGGTGCGGGCAACTATGCCATGTGTGGCAAGGCTTATGATCCAAGATTTATTTATGCTTGGCCTAACGCTAAAATTGCTGTGATGGGTGGCGAACAAGCAGCGAAGACCCTACTTCAAATTCAAGTGGCTTCTTTAAAAGCAAAAGGTGAAACTATAGATCCCGAAAAAGAAAAAGAACTCCTTACTAAAATAACCGAACGTTATACCAAGCAAACAACGCCTTACTATGCGGCAGCTCGTCTTTGGGTAGATGAAATCATAGACCCAATTGATACCAGACAACGTATAGCAGAAGCAATAGCAGCAGCCAACCAAGCACCGATAGAGAAAGAATGGAAAGGTGGAGTGTTCCAAGTGTAAGAACGTTGATTTTAAAGCACCTTATATTTTGAATGGCTATGTGATGGAAAGTAACGTCTCATAGCCATTCTACTGTTGAATGGTGCCAACGCCACAGAAGCCCCATCGTAGCAACACTGCTGACTCCATAAAAATTTTAAAAAAACTATCACATTCAACCAAGCATTATTTTCGATATTAAAAACCTTTTATGAATACTTCGACTATAGAAACATCTGTAATCATCATTGGCGCCGGGCCATCTGGAGTAGGCGTTTCTATCTATTTATCATTAGCAGGAATACCTCATGTGGTTGTGGACAAAGAAGTATTTCCTAGAGATAAAATATGTGGTGATGCTATCAGTGGCAAGTCGGCACATGTGCTGCGCAAAGCAAATCCTTCGTGGCTGCATGAAGTGTATCAACAACCTGAAAAATTCACACCAAGTAAGGGCATCATTTTCGTGGCACCCAATGGGAAACCGCTTTACATACCTTATGGCGACCATCTTAAACCCGGTGAGTTAGCTCCGGGGTTTACTTCGCAACGCTTGGTTTTTGATGAATTTTTGTTTAGTAAGATTGACCGAAAATTTGCAACGGTATTTGAAGGTGCTCAGGTAAAATCTATTGATAAAAACAAGGATTCTGTTACTGTATCGATAGCGGTGTATGGGAAAGAGACCACCCTAAAAGCCCCAGTGATAGTGGCATGCGATGGTGATAAAAGCATCGTCAGAAAGCAATTTGTCAATGATAACGTCGCTGAGAAAGCATACTCTGTGGGGCTTAGAGCTTATTATAAAAATGTATCCGGCTTGGATCCTAATGGCTATATCGAATTACATTTCTTACCGGAAATATTGCCGGGTTACTTCTGGATATTTCCATTACCGAATGGCAGAGCCAATGTAGGCGTGGGTATCATCAGTGACGTACTCAGAAAGAAAAAAATAAATCTCCGGGAACAAATGATGAAGGCAATTGAAAATAACCCGACCATCAGTCACCGATTTGCCAATGCTACCTTAGAAAATAAAATACAAGGCTGGGGCTTACCGATGGGTATGAAACAAACATCCATCTCCGGAGACCGTTATTTGCTCTGTGGTGATGCCGCACGACTTATTGACCCTTTTAGTGGAGAAGGGATTGGCAATGCCTTATACAGTGGAATGCTGGCGGCAGAAGCTATCGCTCGCTGTCAA
>CALMXV010000169.1 GCA_937871155.1 uncultured Taibaiella sp.
CCGAAGTGCCGATGGATATTGTGGATGATATCGTATTGGTAGATGACAAAAGCCCTGATAATACTGTAGAAGTTGCTAAAAATTTGGGCATCAATCATATTGTTGTTCATGAGGTGAATAAAGGCTACGGTGGCAATCAAAAAAGCTGCTATGCCAAAGCGCTAGAGTTGAATGCGGATATTGTAGTGATGCTGCATCCGGATTATCAATATACTCCCAAGTTGATTCATGCTATGGCAGGTGTCATTGCTTATGATGTCTATCCGGTATGTTTTGGTTCAAGAATATTGGGGAAAGGAGCACTCAAAGGAGGTATGCCTATGTATAAATATATAGCTAATCGCTTTTTGACTTTGTTCGAAAACATCATGATAGGGCAAAAGCTCAGTGAATACCACACCGGCTATCGCGCCTTTACGGCAGAGGTGATACGGTCTATTGACTTCACTCATAATAGCGATGATTTTGTTTTTGACAATGAAATGATTTCTCAAATATTCATGAACGGCTATGAGATAGGTGAGGTTACCTGCCCAACAAAATATTTTGATGAAGCTTCAAGCATTAATTTTTCAAGAAGTATGAAATATGGCCGTGGTGTACTAAGAGTATCCCTTATTCATCTTTTACACAAAGCAGGCTTGATTAAAAGTAAACTCTATAGAAAATAACCTTCAACACCTTACCAACTCCATAACCCTTGAAAGCAAATAATCATGAAGTATTTATTCAGTATTTGTATAATCGGGTTGATAGGTATTAGTAAAATTGGAATTGCTCAATCGCTAACACTATGGAAAACGTATCCTATCCAAGCAGTGTTTATGGCTATGGACGATATAGGGAACAGTTATCTTGTGTTAAAAGACAATTCACTTTTAAGAATTAATGAAAATGGTGACAGCACCGGCTCCTATCAAAGTATTTCCAATGGGAATATAGGGTGGGTAGATGCTACGAATCCACTTAGGGTATTGGTATATTTCCCTGCATACAATTCGGTAGTTACTTTAGATAAAATGCTGGTACCCTTATCTACGACCAAGCTTCAACAAGTGCTACCAACAAGCACTACAGCCATTGCTGCTGCAAGCGATGGTGCTATTTGGATTTTTGACAGAGTGAATGCTCGATTGAAAAAAATAGATGCTTTACTTCAGGAACGGGTTACTAGTAACGACCTTCGACAGGAATTACAACAAGTACCCAACCCAATTGCCCTCATTGAACGCAACCGTAATGTGTACCTTTCCGATTCTACCTTGGGCATTTATCGCTTCGACCGTTATGGGAATTTCATCAATCATTATACTTTTAGGTATATCAACCGATTTGATGTGCAACAAGGCAACATAGTATATCTGTATCAAGACAGTTTAAGAATTTGGGATATGGAACGAGTTAAAGAAACTAAGTTTCCAATACCGACAAGAACTACAGAATTAATACAAGCCTATTGGCAAGGTGATAAAATATTGGCTCTTTATCAAGATGCATTAATTATTTATCGTCTCAAAGATTAAGACAACATCGTTTCAATCTCCGCAAAAACAGCAGCAGCAGGTTGCCCTTCCCATAAGATTGAATAGATACATTTCGCTAAAGGCAATTCAATATTGTAAGACTTTGAAATGTGTTGCATTGCTCTAGCCGCAAAGTAACCTTCTGCTACCATATTCATTTCTAGTGTAGCATTTTTAACGGTATAGCCTTTCCCCAACATAGCCCCAAGTGTACGATTGCGGCTATGCAAGGAGTAGCAAGTCACCAACAAATCTCCTAAATAAGCACTTGTATGAAAATCCGGTT
>CALMXV010000170.1 GCA_937871155.1 uncultured Taibaiella sp.
CAATTTGTCGTGCATTAGAACTTGTACATATAATATCACTTAGAGCTTTAATATCAGCAGAACAATTTATATATGTAATAACAATGTGGTCAGGATGATAATCCTTAAATTTTTTAAATAATTCTGGTGGACAACTGTCACTTAATGAACAACCAGCTTTTAAATCTGGTAATAAGACCATCTTATTGGGATTTAAAATTTTAGCTGTTTCTGCCATAAAATGTACACCAGCAAATACAATTACAGACGCATCAGTTGTTGCAGCTTTTTGAGCTAAACCCAAACTATCTCCTATAAAATCAGCAACTTCTTGAATATCTGGTTCTTGATAGTAATGTGCTAATATGATAGCATTTTTCTCTTTCTTTAGTTTTTTGATTTCATCAAATAAATCTAATGAAGGATCTATTTCAAAATTTACAAAACTTTCTTCTAAAGCTCGTAAGTCATTGTTAACATTACTAATAATCATAAAATTTTATTTTAAAATCGATTTGCTATTATTATAGATGTGGAAATGGGGATAGATATTCTATAAAGGACTTGCAAAAATAATTATTAGTTATCAATCATTATGCAATTATATTTATTAACAATAAAACTGCTTATTTTAAAGGCTTTCCACATGAATATATGAATAAGTGGAAAAACAATTTTAATACTATTCACTGTTTGTTAAATACTTAAAAAGAAATGTAAATCCATTTAAAAATCTTAAAAACTTCTACCAATTTAAATAATTAAATAGCAGTTTAAAATAATGAATTTTTTTTAGTAAAATAAACAGTTAGTATTAACAGGTTTCAATAGGTTACCAACAAAAAAAATGCTGCAAATTTTGCAGCATTTAAATAATTAAAGAGATGATTATCCAAGAGCAACTCTTTTAAATTCAGTTACGGTGATATCACCGTAACTTTTAAGATATTCGGCAACTGTTTTACTACCATCTTTTACGAATGGTTGAGCAACTAATGTTTGTTCTTTAAAAAAAGTATTTAATTTACCTTCTGCAATTTTAGATAACATTTCATCAGTTTTACCAGCTATTTTTGGGTCATTTTTCATTGTATCCATTACAATAGCTTTTTCTCTAGCTACAACTTCTGGATTTACACTATTAGCATCAACAGCTACTGGATTCATAGCTGCAATTTGCATAGCAACATCTCTTCCAGCGTCTGGCGCATCTTTTGACAATCCTACAAGAACACCAATACGATTAGCACCATGAATATAAGATGCAACATATGGAGCTTCAATTCTTTCAAAACGAACAATTCCAATTTTTTCACCAATAGCTGCTAATTTATCATTGATTAAATCTGCAACTTTAGAACCATTAATTACTTGTTCGTTTAATTCCTCAATTGATTTTACATTATTTTCAACAGCAGCATCTGCAATAGAGCGAGTAAATGCTACAAAATCAGCGTTCTTGGATACAAAATCTGTTTCACAACTTACACAAACAACAAAACCAACTTTGTTATCGGATGAAGTTTTAGCGATAACAACACCTTCTTTTGCTTCACGATCGCTACGTTTAGCAGCAATTTTTTGTCCTTGTTTACGCAACCAATCAATGGCGGCTTCAAAATCTCCATTTGATTCAGTTAATGCTTTACGGCAATCCATCATACCGGCACCGGTCTGTTGACGTAATTTATTTATTTCTGACGCAGAAATAGTAACACTCATGGTTATTATTTTTATAGTTTATTTAAAAAATTATTCTTGTTGATTTTATTACCGAAGCCCCAGATGATTAAAATGGGGCTTCAGCTATAATTTATACGAATTTGAAATTATCTTTTGTTAGCAGAAGGTCTTCCATTACCGCTTCCTTGACGTGAACCTGGTTTATTACCGGAAGTATTACCTGTACGACTACGACCACGACCTCTTCCACCTTCAGGTTTTTCAGTTCCTTCATCATTCATATCTAAACCGCGTGTATTTTCAACTACTTCTTCTGTTTCTTCTTCTTTTACTTCACTACGCTCTTGTAATCCTTCAAGAATTGCAGCAGTTAAATAATTAGTAATAATAGCAATAGATTTCGTTGCATCATCATTCGAAGGAATAGAGAAATCAACTTTTGTAGGATCACTATTAGTATCTACCATAGCAAATGTAGAAATACCTAAACGTTTAGCTTCTGCTAAAGCAATATGTTCGTGGCTAATATCTACTATGAATAAAGCAGCGGGAGTACGGCTCATATTAGCAATACCACCAAGTACTTTTTCCATTTTATCTTTACTGCGGGTAAGTGTTAATCGTTCTTTTTTAGTAACGCTATCCATTGTACCATCGCCTAGCATTTTTTCAATACTCTGCATTTTCTTAACACTCTTACGAATAGTTTGAAAGTTGGTAAGCATACCACCCAACCAGCGTTCAGTAACGAAAGGCATGTTAGCTTTTGCAGCAGCTTCAGCAACGATTTCTTTAGCTTGCTTTTTTGTGGCAACAAACATAATTTTTTTACCACTTTTAGCTATTGATTTTAACGCAGCAGCAGCTTCATCTAAACCTTCGATTGTTTTGTTTAAATCTATGATATGAATACCATTTTTTTCGGCGAAGATGTATGGAAGCATTTTAGGATTCCATTTTTTCTTTAAGTGACCGAAGTGTACACCTGCTTCGAGGAGCTGTTGATGTAAATTTTTATTATCTTCCATTTATGATAATTTCTTTGTGTTATAAAATTTAATAATTGCTCAAAAAGATTAGCGTTTAGAAAACTGGAAGCTACGACGTGCTTTTCTTTTACCAAATTTCTTGCGCTCTACAGAACGAGAATCGCGAGTCATCAATCCTTCTTTTTTCAAAGTGGGTCTAAGCTCAGCGTTTGTTTCACAAAGAGCACGAGCAATTCCTAATTTGATTGCTTCAGCTTGGCCTTTTGGTCCACCACCTTGAACATTAATTACTATATCAAAAGACTCAACAGATTCAACTGTTTTAAGAGGCAGTTCAACCTGATTTTGAAGATACATTAAAGGAAAATATTCCTTGTAGTCCTTACCATTTACGGTAATATTACCAGTACCTTTACTCATATATACGCGGGCAACTGCTTCTTTACGGCGACCAACGGCATTTTTTTGCTTTTCCATTATATGATTTAAAAAGTTTTAAAAAGAATTAAAATTTCATTTCTTTAGGTTGCTGCGCTTTGTGCGGATGTTCAGCTCCTTCGTACACAAATAATTTTTTTGACATAGCACGACCTAAACGATTCTTAGGAAGCATACCTTTTACTGCACGTTCAATTACAACGTTGGGACGACGCTTCAATAAATTTTTAGCTGTTTCAGCTTTTTGACCACCAGGATATCCGGAGAATGTTTGGTATTCCTTGTCTTCTAACTTATTACCAGTCAACGAAACTTTACCACTGTTAATTACGATTACATAATCACCAGCATCAAAGTGAGGCGTATAATATGCTTTGTGCTTACCTCTAAGTACAGTAGCAATTCTAGTTGACATACGGCCTAAAGTTAGGTTCGTTGCATCTACAACAAACCATTCACGGTTTATTGTTTTTTCATTTGCAGATTTTGTTTTAAAACTTAAATGTCTCATTTCTTAAGATTATTTGCCTTGAAAAGCATTGTTTTCAGGGACGCAAAGGTAAAAACAAGTAAACTCTAAACCAAAAAAAACAGTAAAAATATTTTATTGAATGCCATAACTATTTAATAGTCAATAATAATTTAGCACAAATATTTTATTCATTATGTAATTTAAATAAGGTAATTCATTTTTTTAATAAAAATGCTAATACCATTAATCCAAAACGGTTATTAGCGGAATTTTCTAATGGCGGTCATTAGAAAAAATGTGGATAAAGCCCGCGACAATATTGAGTTGTGATTGAAAAATAGTTGGTAAAATTGGGGTAAGAAAATCTTACATCAGTGGAATGGATCTAAAGCTATCATTTACGGACAAGGAAGTAACCCCTTGGAGCGGTGTTATATTACTAAAAAAGATGTTGGACAGGATGGACTTTGATTCCTTTCTTGACTAATTGTCGCGGTTTATTGAGGGTTCTAATCTTTGGTACTTTGCGAAGCAGTTTATAAAACAATTTATGACGAATGCATGGTATGGCGCTAATAAGCATTTTCAAAGCCTCGATTGAATCAGTCTTTTCTTTTCCGAAATCATTGAACAACTCTCCGCAGATACAGTAAAATCTAAATGCTCGGTTCAATACAGTTTTTTAGTTTCTTTTTGGTCAAATTAAAACGTCACTTTAGTAAAAGGAGTGCTTTTGGGGATTATCTTAAAACAATAACCTCACAACCTGAAATAAATAAGCCATGAAATTTTTCACGGCTCATTTATAATTTATTGTCAAAATAAATTACTCTGCTTCAGCTATTACTTCTTTTACTTCTGGAATCATTCTTTTCATCATTCCTTCAATACCTGCTTTTAATGTTATCATAGATGAAGGACATCCCGAACAAGAACCCTGCATAATCAATTTTACAACACCTGAGTCATATCCTTTAAAACTGATGGCACCACCATCCATTTCAACAGCAGGCTTTACATAATTTTCAAGTAATTCTTTGATGCGTTTAACTACATCCGTATCATCAGCGTTAACGGTATTGGAGGCAACAGGTTTAACTACAATTTCATTTTCATTGATTACTGCTTTACCGTCTTGGAGATATTCTTTTAGGAAATCTCTTATTACCATTATTACCTCATCCCATACGGCATCTTGGGTCTTGGTAAGCGTAACAAAATTGCTAGCAATAAATACACTTTTAATAAATGGAAATGCAAAAAGTTCTTTTGCTAAAGGAGAAGGGTCAGCACTAGCCTCATCAGAAAACTCTATACTTTTACCCGGATATAATAATTTGTTTGCAACAAATTTCATCGTTTCAGGATTAGGCGTAGCCTCAGTATAAATACTTACAACAGTGTTTCCGGTCTTCAACATTTTAAAAAATTATTTTGGCAAAAATACTCAATATTCTATCGGAATATCATCAAAATTGGGAATATTGCTAGAATGATTATTGATACTAGTAACGATGCAAAGAATGATTATAGATGTAAATGTTTTGAACTTATAGGCGATCCATAAAAAATAGAAGCGTGCTCATCAAAATCTATTGTATCGTCTGTGGTAAAAAAAGAAACATTTCCGTGCTTACTTATTAAAGATTCAATCTCAGAATGACGAGTTAAATAATCCTTTAAACTATCTGCAACAATTTCACCTTGACCGATTACAGCAATATGTTCAGGTACATGCTTTTTGATTTTGTCTATTATAATTGGATAATGAGTGCAGGCTAATAAAATTGTATCTATTTCAGAAGATTCTTCAAAAAGATCAGCTATATATTTTTCTATAAAATAATCAGCAGCTTCGGTTTCATACTCATTGTTTTCAATCAGTGGCACTAATTGAGGGCAGGCAACTTGGAAAACATCAATATTGGGGAAAAACTTTTTTATCTCAATTAAATATGAATTTGAACTCACAGTACCTTTTGTCCCCAGTACTCCAATCTTTTTACTTTTTGAATAACTTCCAATGATTTCAGCAGTAGGTCTTATAACACCAAGGACACGCTTGTTACCTTTCAATGTTGGTAAATAATTTTGCTGAATTGTTCTTAATGCCTTTGCCGAAGCGGTATTACAAGCCAAAATAACCAATGGACAATTTTGCTCAAAGAGCCATTTTACACATTGTAATGTATATTCATGAACCGTTTCAAAAGACCTATTCCCATATGGTGCGCGAGCATTATCACCCAAGTAAATATAATCAAATTGAGGCAGGGCGGTTTTAATGGATTTAAATACAGTAAGCCCACCATAGCCTGAATCAAAAATACCGATAGGAGAATTTTTCATAAGGAATTGATTAATTAAATACTCCTATGCAGTTTTGCTGGATTTCCAATATAAACACCGGGCTTTAGAATATCTTTTGTTACTACTGCACCGGCTCCTATAACAACGTGGTCGCAGATGGTAACAGGAAGAATGGTAGCATTGGACCCTATAGAAACATGATTTCCAATTTTTGTTTCTTTCCAGAGGTTTTGATTTCCACCGGCAGGGCCGCCATTTTGAAAAAGGTCATTAATAAACATTACTCCATGTCCTATGAAACAAAAATCACCGATGGTTACCAGTTCACAAATAAATGTATGTGATTGGATTTTTACATTGTTTCCAATTGTAACAGATTTTTGAATTTCTGTAAAAGGCCCAATAAAACAACTACTTCCAATTTGACAGCCGTAAAGATTTACTGGCTCCACTATTTTTACATGTTCTCCAAAAGTGACATTTACAATTTTGGCGGTATAGATTGATGGTGTGTTCAAATGGAATAAATTTAAAAATATAAAGAATCGGCGTTAATTAGAAGTAGATATTGTAGGTAAAGATTTCACTTTTATTTTATTCAGCAACATCCATTTTATCAAAACATATAAAATTACGATTACGCCCATTAATACTATCGTAACCCAATAATTGCTTGATGTTCTATAGATAAAAATATTAATGCCAAGTTGAATCATTGCAATTGACAATGCTACTAATATATGAGGCACCTTAAATTCATTACTTACTAATTGGAATAGATGTTTTCGATGTGCTTGAAATATATTCTCTTTATTCCAGAGTCTTTGTACCATCGTCAAGCCGGTATCGGCACCATAAATAATTAGAAAACTGATGTAATTAAAGTTTCCAGTATTGTAAATACGTTGTACCAAAAGAAAAATGATAAGGATAGCGAGGCTTACACTGCCTACATCGCCGGCAAAACAACGAGCCTTTATACGTGCATTAAACAATAAAAAAACTATAATCCCCATGGTAATATAAAGCTCCAATTCTTTTAGCTCTTCGTTTGTTTCAGTAAACAATAAAGGAAGCACAATTGCTAAACTGTAAAAGCCGGTTATACCATTGATGCCATCCATAAAATTGTAGGCGTTAATAATGGCTATGATAAGAAAAATTAATACTACCCAACCAAATATTGGAAGCCCTTGAAACTTAGATTGCAGTATGAGTAATACAGCAGAAATAAGATGAGATGAAAAACGAACCTTTGAGGGAAGGCTGCGTATATCATCAATAAAGCTTATAGTACCGGAAAGCAAAACAGCAGCAACCAGATATGGATAAGCGAAATAGTTACCAATGGTAAATAATAATAGGGCAAAAATAAAGATGATGCCTCCCCCTCTTATGGTAGGTATTGTGTGAGAACTACGCTCATTGGGTTTATCAATTATTTTATAACGCTCAGCAACTTTAAAATATACAAGTTCTAAGATTAGTAAAATGGTTCCGTCAATATAGTAATATAGGTTTTCAAGCATAGTACAGCTATTTAAAAGATTTGATAGTAGCAATCATGCCGTCATAAGCTGAGGTAGGCATTGCTTCTATACCAAGAGCAGTTTTTATTTTTTTATTGCTTACAACATACGATTCCGTTAATTTTTTCAATCGTTCGCTGTTTAACGGAAGCTTCAATACATCACCTAAAGAAGCTAATCGTGTAATGATGCTTTTAGGAAGCTTCCATAGCCTTGCGGGTCGATTTTGTTCGGAAGCCATAATTCTTATTAAATCATTGGTGGATAAAGCATCATCGTCAGCAACATTAAAAATATCAGAGGCTATAGGATTAATCAAAAGCTCGTGAAGCACGAACTTCAGATTGCCTATGCTTAAAAAAGAGCGTTTATTTTCGAAGTCAGCTAATGGATAAGGCCAACCTTTGGATGCAAATTGATAAAGCAAATTCAAATTGCCCTTATTGCCAGGTCCATGAATCATACAAGGTCTTAAGATATAATAGCTCTTATGAGGGTTGCTATTTGAGTTCAATATATATTGTTCTGCTTGTAGCTTTGATTTTCCGTAAGGTGTTTTGGGTAGTGGTGTGCTATCTTCTTTTAATATTCCCTCAACAGTATCGGCTACAGCTTTTACGCTGCTTAGATAAATAAACTTCTGAGCATTGCTTTTTAGGTACCAATCATAAAGCTGCTGTGTTAATCCAAAATTTACTGTAAAGTATTCTTGTTCTGCAGAGGTGTTGCTGGTATCATGGGCTTTCCCTGCGAGGTGGATGACGGCATCTACAGTAGCTGTTGCTGAAGTTTCCAATTCAGACCATAAGATAGTATTGGGCTGATGGTTATTTCGTGTTCTTGATAGAATCGATATGGATGCGTTCGGTAGCTCGCGTTGAAGAAACGGAATAAGGTTACTCCCTACAAAACCAGAGGCGCCTGTTATTAATAAATGTTGTATCGATGATGGTGTCATTTATAAAAAAAGATGAAATAGGTTCTATCGATGAATGGTGCCAACGCCACTAAAGCTTAATAGAAGTAACAGCGCTTAACCCCCCAAAAAAATCTAAGAAGCTTTGTCTTTATTAAATAAAAACTCGAAGGGTTTAAAAAAGTATTTCGAATAAATTTTTAAATAGCTACCCGATATATTATTCTCAATAAGTCCACGTTTTATTTCTTTATTGAGGGTGAGGATACTGTTGAAATTTTTGGTGCTTTTGCCACCCATACGCATCTTGGTAGTGATGATAGGCAAGTATTTGTATCGAACTTTTTTTACTAAAAGAAAACGAATCAACAACTCATAATCAGCGGCAATTTTATAATCTGTTTTATAAAAACCATAAACTGCAAACAGTTCTTTTTTACAGAAGAAAGAAGGGTGTGGTGGCATGTATCCCCAAGCAAATTTTGTAGGGCGCCAATGTTGAGCGTTATAATGTCTTAGGGGTGTATTGTTGTCATCTTTTACAAAAATTATATCGCCTATAGTAGCTTCTAAAGTAGTATCATTAGTAAAGGCAGTAGCAATTTTTGAAAGTACTTGGTCGTCGTAAAAAAAATCGTCTGAGTTGAGGATGCCTATAACATCTCCGGTAGCGGCTTTTATTCCTTTGTTCATGGCATCATACATGCCGTTATCTTTTTCGGAAATGATGATGCCGATTTGAGATCGATACTTATTGATTATATCTAGTGTGCCATCTGTAGAGGCGCCATCTACGATAACATGTTCTACCCATGGATAGTCTTGTGTTAATACTGATTGAATGGTATGCTCAATAGTAGTGGCGTTATTATATACAACCGTGATAATAGATATTTTCATGAAAGTATAAATTGGTAATAATTTTAGCGCTCAATGACACAGTTTTCGAGTACCAGCATATCCATTTGTGTACGAAGGAAGCAATTAAGGGCTTCTTCAGGTGTATTAACGATAGGTTCATTTTCATTGAAGGATGTATTCAATAAAATGGGAACACCAGTTTTTTCGCGGAACTTATCAATTAAAGCATAATAGCGAGGGCTAATATCTTTCATTACAGTTTGTAGTCTTCCTGTACCATCGACATGTGTTACTGCTGGAATTTCGTGCTGTTTTTCCAGCTTTATAGGAAATACTTTTTCCATGAAAGGCACATCTTCAACCTTAGTAAAAAAGTCGGCAGTATATTCTTTCAATATAGAAGGTGCAAATGGACGGAAGCTTTCTCGACGTTTTATTTTTAAGTTTAGAAGTTCTTTAGCCTTATCATTACGGGGGTCAGCGATGATACTTCTACCACCTAACGCTCTTGGGCCAAACTCTGCGCGGCCACTGAACCAACCCACAACACCAGGTTCTATAAGTTTATCGGTTACCTTATCATACAAAGCAGCGTCCTCTAAGCGAGTATATTTTATACCTTTTTCTTGTAGAAATTTTTCGATTTCTTCATTAGTGAATTTGCTACCGGTATAAGCTGTATAGATTGCTTTAGCACGAGGCTGTTTCAAAACATGGTTATAGACATATAAGGCCGAACCCATTGATATGCCAGCATCATGACCTGCAGAAGGAATATACAATTGCTCGAAAAGGGTGTTTTCTAAAATTTTTCCGTTAGCCACTGAGTTCTGAGCAACGCCACCTGCTATACATACATTTTTTAAACCGGTGCGCTTTTGTAAATGTGTGAGAAGATGAATAATCAGTTCTTCACAAACACGCTGTACAGATGCGGCGATATCTTTATGATGTTGTGTTAATTCGTCTTTTGCGGTTCTTGCAGGTCCAAATAGCTTTACAAGTTCTTGGCTATATAGTTGAGAAACGGTCGGGATATTCTCTTCATAACCGATTTTTATTTCAGTAGGATTGGTAAAATATTTTTCATCCCAGCTAAATAAACCATCGGGTTCAAATTTTAAAATTTGTCGAATTTCGTTTACATATTTAGGGTTTCCATAGGGTGCTAATCCCATTACTTTATACTCATCTCCATAGTGGGGAAAGCCCAAGTACTGAGTGAAAGCAGAATAGAATAAACCAGCGGAAACCGGAAAATCGATACTGTCTATTACTTCTATTTGATTTCCACGACCAATGGCTATCATAGTAGTAGTAAAATCGCCTGAGCCATCAATTGATAAGATTGCCGCTTCTTCAAAAGGTGATGCAAAAAAAGCGGATGCCAAATGGCTTCGATGATGCTCTACATTTTTAATTTTAGGCTTGACGGCTGCTTCGCTAAGCCCCGATAAAGCAGCTAATTCTTCTTCAATAGAAGCTATTTTTTGGGAGTTTTTAATTCTATCAGAAAGTAGTGTATTTTTCTTAAGTAGGTTTTTAAGTACATATCCTGTTTTCTTCCAAATCTTAGCTTTAGGGTCTCTACCGATACATACATAGTCCACTTGGTCAAGCGTAACACCTGCTTCACGAAGACAAAACTTTACAGCCTCTGAAGGAAAGCCGGCCCAGTGTTTTACTCGTCTGAAGCGTTCTTCTTCTGTTGCAGCTATCATTTCTCCATTTACAAATATTGCAGCTGAGCTATCTGCGTGATAGGCGTTAATTCCAATAATTATCATGTTATCCTTGTAGTTCTTGGGTGATTGATTGTTGTTGCGTCATGGATTTTTGGGCTTTAGGGTCTTTTATATTAAACCATTTATAAAGCATCAAAAATAAAAATCCATAAACAACG
>CALMXV010000171.1 GCA_937871155.1 uncultured Taibaiella sp.
CTTAGCAGACCGATTCAAACAAATGAAGCGCACGTTGATGCAACAAGAACTATTTCATGAGAAAACCATATCTGACTATCTATTTATCAAAAGCAAATTATTTGCACGCATCAATTTACCGCCTGATGAATATGAGCTTTTCGAAAACTTATATGAAATAGCTGAAGGTAGTTTGCCCCAACCTGATTTATTGATTTTTCTACAAGCACCAATTTATAAACTACAAACAAACATCAAAAACAGAGCAAGGTCTTATGAGCAAAATATAACTGATAGCTATTTGGAAACTATCCAAAACATCTATTTAGAATACCTGAAACAACAACCTTGTAAAGTAGTGCATGTAGATGTTAGCCATGCTGATTTTTTATATAATCCACTTCATTTTCAAAAAATTTTTGAATTTATTGAAGATCCACATTCGCCGTTTACCTCTTATCTTACTGTATAATTGTCTTATAACTTTTTTTTAGCAAGCACAAGCATATTCATATTTTATTTATTATCTTAACCAACGTAAATTCGCTGACCTTTATAAAAAACGTCCTTTCTTTTCAGAAATCCGACGATGTGTTTGCAGAATTCACTCATACAATACTTTATAGAGGATAAAAACATTCTACTTATGGCAGCAACAAAAACTGCAGCAAAAAAAGCTACAACTAAAAAAGCGGAAAGCCCCTTACATAAATCATTATTAGAACATTTTGGTTTTGAAAAATTCAAAGGTGAGCAAGAAGATATTATTTCCAATCTACTGGACGGCAACGATACCTTTGTAATCATGCCTACCGGTGGTGGTAAATCTTTGTGCTATCAACTTCCAGCTTTACTTAGTGAAGGAGTTGCCCTCATTGTTTCTCCATTAATAGCTTTGATGAAAAATCAAGTGGACTTGATAAGAGGCTACAGTAGCAAAGACCAAATAGCACATTTTCTCAACTCGACACTTTCCAAAACACAACAGAAAAAAGTAAAAGAAGATTTGTTGAGTGGTGCTACTAAAATGCTTTATGTGGCTCCTGAAACCCTCACCAAGGAAGATAATATTACTTTCTTTCAAGACCTAAATGTTTCTTTTGTTGCAGTAGATGAGGCACACTGTATTTCTGAATGGGGACATGATTTTAGGCCGGAATATCGTAAGCTAAAAGACATGATTGATAAAATCAATCCTAAACTACCCATTATAGCATTAACGGCTACAGCAACTCCCAAAGTACAAGATGATATTGTGAAAAATCTAGGACTTCGTAAACCTAAAGTGTTTATTTCTTCTTTCAATAGGCCCAATTTATATTACGAAGTAGTGCCTAAAGGGAAGAAGGAAAAAGTACTGAAACATATGGTGAAGTTCATTCACAATATGAAAGGAGAAAGCGGTATTATTTATAGCCTAAATCGAAAAACAACCGAAGAACTTGCAAGTACTTTAATGGCTAATGGCATTAAAGCTGTTGCCTATCATGCGGGCTTAGATGCACCGGTAAGAGCCAAAAGACAAGACGACTTCTTGATGGAGAAAGTGGATGTCATCGTTGCTACAATCGCTTTTGGTATGGGTATCGACAAGCCGGATGTTCGCTTTGTCATTCATTGGAATGTTCCAAAATCTTTAGAAAACTATTACCAAGAAACCGGCAGAGGAGGACGTGATGGGCTAGAAGGGAAATGTATCCTTTATTATTCTCATAAAGACGTACAAAAGCTGGAACATCTGATGCGAGATAAACCACTTAGTGAACGTGAAATGGGGGCACAACTAATTGCAGAAACCCTAGCCTATGTAGAAAGTGGAGTGTGCAGAAGAAAACAATTGATGCATTATTTTGGAGAAGTATATCCAGAAGATAACTGTAGAAACTGCGACAACTGCTTGCATCCTAAAGAAAGACTTGAGGTAAAAGACAGCTCTAAAATAGTCTTAGAAGCTATTAAAGCCTTGGATGAACGCTTCAATATTGAATATGTAGTCAGTGTGATTCTTGGAAAAAATACCCCTCAAATAAAAACCTTTAAACATGACAAACTCAAATGCTTCGGTACCGGACTCGTTATGGAAATGGAAGACAACTTTTGGTATTCTCTTATTCGCCAAATGATGTTTGAAGGTTTGATTAGAAAGGATATTGAAGAATACGGATTACTTAAAATCACAGAAAAGGGTCATACTTTCCTCAAAAAACCATTCTCCATTATGGTGGTGCTCAACCATAATTATGAAGAAGCTGATGGAGATGATGAAGAAGTAAATAGTGGTGAAGGGGGTACTGCCGCAGCCGACCCTGTGTTGTTTGAGATGCTCAAAGACCTTCGAAGAAAAGTAGCTATTGAGAAAAACCTGCCTCCGTTTGTCATCTTCTTAGAAAACTCCTTAGATGATATGGCGATGAACTACCCTACTACCATGGAAGAAATGGAGCGTATCCAAGGTGTGAGTAAGGGAAAGGTATTGCGATATGGTAAAAAATTCATTGAGCTTATTGCTAAATATGTAGAGGAAAACGACATCTCCAAGCCAGATGATTTCATCGTTAAAAGCATTGTGAACAAAAGCGGCATGAAGGTGTTTATCATTCAAAACATCGACAAGAAAATACCGTTGGAAACCATCGCTAAAAACAAAGGAATTACACTCCAAGATTTGATGACAGAAATGGAATCCATTGTTACCAGCGGCACCAAACTCAACCTAGACTACTGCTTAGATTTGGATGAAAACGAGCAAGAAGATATTTATGATTTCTTCAGAAGCAACCATGATGATGATTTGACTTCTGCATATGAAGAGTTTAAAGATAGAGATGTTACCGAACAACACCTTCAAATGATGCGTATCAAATTTCTC
>CALMXV010000172.1 GCA_937871155.1 uncultured Taibaiella sp.
GAATATTTATTGAAAGTAAATGACATAAATTTTTATGAAAAAATATTCCCTAATTACAATTTCTGTACTTTCAATTGCCTTTGCATTTGGCAATCTTAATGCACAAACTGCTCCTGTTAATGGTGAAACTATTTACAAACGCAAATGCGCACGTTGTCATGGTGATAATGGTACACCAAAGAAAAAAGGCGTTTCCCCTTTAAAAGAAAGCGATATGACGGATGCTGAAACTCTTGAAATCATTACTAATGGGGAAGATAAAATGCCGGCATTCAAAAAGAAGTTATCATCAGAAGAAATCAAAGCTGTGGCAGTTTATATTAAAGTTTTTAAGAAAAAATAATCCTCCTAAAGAAGTTCTAACTTTATCAAGTCAAATAAAAATTGAAATTTGAAGAGGTTAAAGTTCTTTGCTGCACCTTATTTTTACATCCTCATGAAGCGTTCAGCTTATTCGTTTTTACCTTTTCTTGCCTGTCTGTTTTTATGGACATCTTGTGCGAATGTTACTCATCCTACCGGAGGCGAAAAAGACATTCGTGCTCCAAGGTTGTTGTCTATTCATCCAAAAGATTCACAACTGAATACCAGAGTTACAAGGATAGAAATGCAGTTTGATGAATTTGTAACAGTAAGCAATGCCTCAACTGAAGTAAAAACTTTGCCAATTCTCCCCTTCCCTATTTCTACCGTAGCCAAAAACAAAAAAGTCATTGTAAAAATACCGGATAGCTTATTAAAAGACCGAACTACTTATCGCATTAGCTTTGGAAACGCCATTGCAGACGTACATGAGAACAATGTTTTCAAAAGCTATGAGTATGTTTTTAGTACAGGAAGTTATTTTGATTCAATGAAGATTGGTGGCTCTGTGTTGAATGCGGCTACGGGAGAGAAAGATAGTTCGGCAATAATATTATTGTATTCTTCAAGTCGCTCCGATAGTGAAGTGCTTCGAGAAAAACCTGATTATTATGTAAAGGCTAGTGCCACTGGTGATTTCATATTCTATGGGCTTCCTAATCGCCCGTTTAAGATGATAGCATTGAGAGATGCGGATGCTAATCTGCTTTATGATGGCGAAAAGGAATGGATAGGTTTTACTTCAAAAATTATTACACCAATAGATTCTTTAAATGAAAAGAATGTTTTTGATATTGCGATTTCTTCATTAGCAGATACGGTAACCACCTCAGTCTCCTTACAAACATCTAACAGACCCGGTGGCAAAACCACTACTTCTAATCCAGAAGAAGTAAAACCCAACCATCCAACTTCTTCAGAAGATCAAGACTTCACTTATTCAGTTTCCGTTGAC
>CALMXV010000173.1 GCA_937871155.1 uncultured Taibaiella sp.
GAATGACGGTACTTCCGGAGCTTTCTACTGTTGAGTTTTCAGAAGACTTAATGGAGAATGTTCGTTATTTTGAAGACCCAGTACCGGTGCGTGAAATCAGTTTGATTACCACCGATCATTTTGCAAAGAAAGCAATCCTTCAAAGCTTAATGGATGAAGTGCTAAAATTGGTACCGGAAAAAATGCGTGTTCAAAAGAAGAATCGCAAAGTGCTACGGATTCAATCGTCAAAACTGTAATAGTCAAACTTTAAATAAAAACTCCTGATGGCCATTCTTTATTCAAGAATGGTCATTTTTAATTAAGGCGTTTTTGTAGCCACAACAATTCGATTGAATCCTAATTGCTGAACTTGGATATTGGGATAAAGAGATTGAAGACGAGAAATCGTTTGCTTCCATTGTTCTTCGTTTTTTACAATATAGTTGAAGATAAAAAAGCCATTGGTGTTTAAAAGGGTTCTACATGCATCAAGAAAATCTAATTGCGTGACAAACTCTGGTACCAACTGACTGTTGAAAATATCCACAATAACCACATCATAACGATCAGGGCGATTGTTTACAAAACGGGAAGCATCTTCTTCCAACCAATGTAAGTTTGGATGGTCTTTGAAAATCTCATGACACCATTTCAATATAGCCTTATCCCTTTCTACCAAAGTGAACGAAGGGTTAAAGCCTTTTTTCTGAAGAATAGATACAGCACTACCCAATCCGGCTCCTAAAACAAGCACTGTTGAAACTTGAGAAAGCTGAACGTTAATTTTTTCGAAAGCAAGCAACAAGGGGCGATAGCGAGTACCATCTGAGTAGATAGCATCTTTGGTTGTAAGCTGCCATTGTCCTTTGTAGAAGTATAATTCTAAGAACGGATTATAAGCACTAGCAGCTTTACGAATCTTAATAGGAAACCACCTACTCCAAAATTTTTGAAATGAAGTCAATTGCATGTTGATGCACTATCAATAAGAGAATAAGAAAGGACGATTTAAATAGAAGGTCTATTCTTGTTTTTTCTTTTTCTTGAACAAGGACACTTTGTTTTCATTGCCATGCAACAAACGTTCTATGTTCTTATGATGCGTCAATACGACCATACAAGCAGTGGCAATTGCAAAAAGGCGATAACTCATTTCAGGTTCTCTGAATATAAATAAGATTAAAACAGGGAATGCAATACTGGCGCTGATAGAACTGAGCGATACATATTGTGTGATGTATAACATTAAAAAGAAAACACCTACTAGCAATACGGCTACCAAAGGTTGGATACCTAATATCATTCCGAAAAGTGTCGCAATTCCTTTACCTCCTCTAAAGCCTGCCCAAATAGGGAAAATGTGCCCGATAACCGCTACAAGACCCAAAATGATTTGTAAGTTGGTGATGGCTTCACTCGTCCAAGAAAAATGTGAGAGTAAAGAAAGTTTTACAGCTATAAAGCCCTTCATCATATCTACAAACATTACAAAGGAGCCTGCCTTCTTACCTAGTATTCTAAAAGTGTTAGTAGCACCGGCATTTCCACTTCCATGCTCACGTATATCAATGCCATATACTCGTTTACTCACCCATACTGCCGTAGGAATTGAACCAATAAGATATGCAAGAATTATAAGAATTGCTATTACCATGTCCGTTTATATTTCAATAATGGGAACGACAAAAGTAACCTTTTTATTCAGAAGCGCGAGTGTTTCAAAATGTTTAACAGCTCATCACTTGACGAATCTTCACTGGCAATTGTATTAATTATCAATTGATTTTTACTAGTTAAGCGCGAAAGTTCTTAGGCTCACAAGGGGTAATGCGTTTGTTCAATCTATAATTTTTACAGAAATGCTATTATTAACATTCTGTAAAGTTATGCATTGTATTTTTGCGCAAAATATTTTAACCATTATGAAGCTAAAAGCTTTGTCAGTAGCGTTTTTCGCTATGATGGTTGCCTCACAATCGCAAGGGCAGGCAACCAAAATCAATTTTACAGAATATGATTTGCCCAATGGCTTACATGTGATTTTACATGAAGACCATTCTACACCAATCGTCACTACAGCAGTGATGTATCATGTAGGCTCTAAAAACGAAGACCCAAAACGTACAGGCTTTGCCCACTTCTTCGAACATTTGTTGTTTGAAGGAAGTGACAATATAGGTCGTGGTGAGTATATGAAAATGATACAAGCAGCCGGAGGACAGTTAAATGCTAATACATCACAAGATAGAACCTACTACTACCAAACGGTTCCTTCCAATCAATTAGAGCTAACACTGTGGATGGAAGCGGAACGGATGCATTATGCAAAGATTGACGAAGTCGGATTGGAAACACAACGCAAGGTGGTGAAAGAAGAGAAAAAACAGCGTTACGACAACACTCCTTACGGTCAACTGTTGAATGTAGTTTTTGAAAATGCATTCACATCGCATCCGTATCGTTGGTCGCCTATTGGGAAAGACCAATACATAGATGAGGCTAAGCTGAGTGAATTTATGGATTTTTATAGAACCTTCTATGTACCAGAAAATGCGGTATTGGTAATTGGTGGAGATTTGGATGTGGCTAAAACAAAAGAATGGGTAACGAAATATTTTGGTGAAATACCAAGAGGAGGAAAAGCTATCCCTCGCCCAACAGAAGTAGAACCCGTACAAACAGCTGAAAAACGTGTAACGTTTTATGACAATGTACAATTGCCGGCTGTAATCTTAGCATATCACGTACCTCCGATGAAAGACAAAGATTACTACGCTATTCAAATGCTTACACAGCTTCTTTCTCAAGGGAAAAGTTCTCGTTTCCAAAAAGCCATTGTTGACCAACAACAAAAAGCCCTAGCCGTTGGTGCCTTTGCATTGCAAAATGAAGACCCGGGTGTAGCCATGATGTTTGGTATTACCAACAGCGGTGTGACGGCTGAAGACCTCGAAAAAGCTATGGAAGCAGAAGTAGATAAAGTAGTGAATAATGAAATTAGCGAAGAGGAATATCAAAAACTTATCAACCAAGCTGAAAATGATTTTGTGATGCAAAACCAACGTTCTTCCGGTGTGGTAAATAACCTAGCTACTTATTATACCTTCTTTAAAGATGCTAATCTTATCAATACTGAATTAGAAAAGTATAGAAGCATTACCCGTGCAGACCTTA
>CALMXV010000174.1 GCA_937871155.1 uncultured Taibaiella sp.
ATTTGCTGCAGCTGTAGCATCTCTTTTAGCTCTCAGTTTTGCCAGTTTTTCTGATTGAACTTGGCGGATAGCATCATCTATTTTAAATATAGGCGCAGTTTCTCTTTCTTTTGCAGTAAACTTATTAACCCCAACAATTATTTTTTCGTTTTGTTCGATTTGCTTGTTGTATTCATAAGCAGAACGGGCAATTTCATCTTGAATGAAATGTAGTTCGATAGCTTTTACCGCCCCGCCCATAGCATCTATCTTATCTATTAATTTTTGTGCGGCTACTTCTACTTCGTTAGTCAGTTCTTCTACAAAATAAGAACCTGCAAGCGGGTCTGGAGTTTGCGTAACACCGCTTTCAAAAGCGATGATTTGTTGCGTACGTAATGCAATGGTTGCAGCTTCTTCTGTAGGTAATGACAATGCTTCATCATAGCCATTAGTGTGCAAGGATTGAGTACCTCCAAGCACGGCGCTTAAAGCTTGTAGAGTAACACGAGTGATGTTATTTCTTGGTTGTTGAGCGGTTAAGGTACTACCACCAGTCTGAGTATGGAAGCGGAGCATTTGAGCTTTGGGTTCTGTGGCACCTAAAGACTTTGTAATAGTTGCCCACATACGCCTTGCTGCTCTAAACTTAGCGACTTCTTCAAAAAGATTGTTATGCGCATTGAAGAAAAAAGATAAACGTTGAGCAAATATATTGATATCTAAACCTGCATCAATAGCTGCTTTCAGGTAAGCTTTACCGTTAGCTAAGGTAAATGCCAATTCTTGCACCGCAGTAGAACCTGCTTCACGAATATGATAGCCTGAGATAGAAATGGTATTCCACTTAGGTACCTCTTTACTACAATATTCAAATATATCAGTAATCAAGCGCATAGAAGGCTGTGGAGGATAGATGTAGGTGCCTCTTGCTGCATATTCTTTTAGAATATCATTCTGAATGGTGCCGGATATCTTTCGAATATCTGCCCCTTGTTTTTTGGCTAATGCAATGTACAGTGCTAGAAGAATAAAGCCCGTAGCATTGATGGTCATGGATGTAGAAATCTCTTCAAGTTGAATTCCTTGAAATAATAATTCCATATCCTCCAAAGAGTCGATTGCCACTCCCACTTTCCCTACTTCACCTTCTGACATGGCATGGTCGGAATCGTATCCAATTTGTGTAGGCAAATCGAAGGCTACGGATAAGCCCATCACTCCTTGGCTAAGCAAATAATGATAACGTTTATTGCTTTCTTCCGCCGTACTAAAACCTGCATATTGTCGCATAGTCCAAAGACGATCACGATACATAGCAGCATGTACCCCTCTTGTAAATGGGAAACTTCCCGGTTGCTCTTGCATACCGGAAGGGGTATCGTAAATGGGTTTTATAGCAATTCCTGAATCGGTAAGGTATTTCTTCTCAGACATGCGAGCAAGGTAATTTGCAAAAACGGAATTGGCAAAATGTTTTTATAGTTATATGAATGTTAGGATTAGTATTGATAAAGACTCAACCTAAGGAGAGGAATCCGAACGAAGAGGTCAATCCTAAAACCATTTCATCAAGAATAGAGCAATTAGTAGTTCAGTAATTACCTTTGGGGCAAAATAAGCTGCATGAAATTTTGGAAAAAAAGAAGTCCACAAGAAGCTGGAAGATATATAGACGAAGCACTCAGCCAGAATATCGACTTTAAGAAAAGGGTGAGTCTTGGCATACCGGCATCCAAACTCGATAGCCTTGTGTTTTATGACCAAGCCGGCTTCTTAAAAGATGCTCCTTACTTACGTGCTATTGTCCAAAACCCGAATCATATTGGGTGTCATACATTGTCGGACTCAGAATTGTTTTTTAAAGGCTCTCAAAAACTCGAAAAAGAAGTGATTGAATTATTGGCAGTAGATGTTTTCAATGCAGCTGTGGGCGAAACAGATGGCTATGTAGCCACTGGAGGTACCGAAGCTAATCTACAAGCTATTTGGATTTATCGAAACTATTTTATCCAAGAATATGATGCCCAACATTCGGATATTGCAATACTATCATCGCAAGATACCCACTACTCGGTAGTAAAAGGTGCCAACCTGATGAATCTTACTTACTATAGTGTGCCTGTAGAAGAGGATACCAGAAAAATAGTAACATCCGATTTAG
>CALMXV010000175.1 GCA_937871155.1 uncultured Taibaiella sp.
TTTCACGTGCTTTTCATCTAGCGACCAAAGAGCGACCATTTTATTTTTTAATGCTTGGGATGGGCAAATGATTTCATCGGCCATCATGCTAAATTGATATTCAATATCTGTTTCTTTTCCTATGGATATTTTGGACCAATAGCCTAAATCCCATTTCAATCGCATCAAGGAACCGAATACATAACGAAGCTTTATGGAAAGCGGCTGATAGGTATTCGATACTTTAGTGATTAAAACACCAGGTGTATGTAGTTTCACCAGAAGTTTGATGAACGGATACTTTCTTTTTATTTCTATGGCACAAGCACCCACCTCAGGGCTTTCTATAAAGTCAATAGAAGCGGCATCGAAATAGTTATCAAATAGGTCGAGTGCTTTTATTCTAAACTCTTGATGACTGGTAGCATGAACTAGATAGTTCGAACCAAAATCTCTTTTAATTATCGTACCATCATCTTTAGAAACACTCGTTGCAGATATCACACTTACCGGATATCCTTGATGGTGCAAAATGTTAGCTAAATGAAACATATAAGAACCAATGCCTCCCGTAGCCATTGCAGGAGGAAATTCGTAAGTAACTAAAAGAATATTCCGCTTCATTTATCCTTTGACAAAACGATGTAGTAAGGCTTTAAACTTTTTCCAAGGAGTATCGGTCATATCAGCTACCTGCTTTCTAGTCCACCATTGCCAGTCATGGTCAAAAGCAATACCGTATTTCTCTATTAATCGATTATAGCTTGCGGTTAATTTTTCTTCATTATAGCGTTGCTTCACTGCCTTTTTATCAGAGGCTTTCTTTTGATATTGATGATCATGAATGAGTTTGATGGTCTCGATATGATGTACTTCGAAAGAACCTTTATCGGATAACAAAGCCCTTAAGGCATATTCATAATCTTCAAATCCCACAAACATCCCTTCATCAAACAGTCCATAATTGTCAAAGAGACTTCGTTTTATTATAGAAGCACCACCAGGAAAGCAATTGGTCACTTCATAAGATCCGGTATCAACAATAAAGCGATTATCTTCAATGCGTACTTTCAATTGTTGGCTATAAGCCTGTTCATGTACATTGTAGATGATAGGAGCCACTATCTCTACAGAAGGATGTTGGGCAATATATTTTTGAAACGTAACGAACCAATCCTGAGAAGGCTCAATGGTAATATCATTATCTACTGAAAGAAGCCAAGGTGCCTTTGTATGCTTGATGAGAAAATTTCTTCCTCCGGATACTCCCAGATTACCTCCGCCTTCCAGTAGATGTACTTGTTCATTGTCGGCAAAGGTTTGTTTCAATAAGGCTACTTGCTCCGTATCAGAGCCATTGTTAAGCACATAAATATCTTGACCTGATGGCAAAAAGCTATTGATACAACTGATGGTTTGATCTACTTTATTATAAAATAGAATCAAGATATCTACCCACTTTAGTTGATTTAAAGTTTCCATTGTTTTCTTTTATTATAGCTAATCCCTAAAGCTGCCAATAAAAAATTTGCAGCATTCTGTGGCGTCTTTTTAATCTTAAATCGCTGCCAAAGCCAATAGGCAGGTCGGCTGCCGCCATTCATATACAATAAGATGCTTTGTTTATAGATGTAGTCTTTTATCTTTTTATCTGCTACTGTGCTATGACCTAGATATTGTTTTACGGTTTGTAACTCATGATCTTGATAAGCAGGACTTTTTTGTTGATAGACGGAAGCGCTGTGAATACGATACTGCGCCAATGCTGCAAATACTCCTTTAATCTTGTACTGTTTAGACATCTTCAACCACATATCCCAGTCTTCTACTTTTAGATGTTCACTAAACCGCAACTGTTGTAAAATATTGGTGCGCATAATAGTGCTTACAGCCGGTATAAAACACCAATCAGCTAATTGATCAAATAAGTCGCCTGAAGGAATCTTAGATTCATCATCCCAATGTCTTTCGGAAAAAGGAGTTGTGCCAAATACTTTTGAGTTTTCATCAATGGTAATCACATCAGAATAAATCATGGCATAGTCATCCATCAATTGTTCAAACCGCTCTACCATGTAGGAGCAATAGGTTGGCAGAAGGATATCATCACAAGCAATTGCTTTAAAGTATTTACCGGAAGCTTTGTCAATAACTTCATTCAGCGTTTTGGTTACTCCTCTGTTTTGAGAATGTTGAATAAAACGCCAACTTAATTTCTTATCCTGCAACCAGTCTTTGATAACTTGTACTGAATCATCTTTTGAGCAATCATCTACTAAGATGACTTCAATATATGGATAGTCTTGTTGAAGGATGCTATCCAATGTTTCTACTAGATAGCGACTGTTGTTATAACATAAAGCCCCTATGGTAACGATGGGTTGGCTCATGAATATTTATAAAATGATTTTATTGCTGCACCAACTTGGTTTACTTGTTCTTTAGTCATTCCTGGCCATAAAGGCAAGCTTAGCATCGTGCCGGCCAATTCTTCCGCAATCGGAAAATCTCCTTGTTTAAATCCTAAGTGTTGATACGCTTCTTGTAAATGGGGTGGTACCGGATAATGTACTAATGTGCCGATTCCTTGTGCGGATAGAGCTTCTTGTAAGGCATTGCGTTGCTCTGTACGAATTACATACAAGTGATATACATGGAAGGCATCCGCATGACAAAATGGAAGTGTTATTTCTTTGATGTCTTCTAAAGCTTGGTTATACCATCCGGCAATTTGTTGTCGGTCATTTGTCCAACCCCCAAGATATCTAAGTTTGATACGTAAGAAGGCTGCTTGACATTCATCTAATCGACTATTGAAACCAAGGGCTTCATTATAATATTTTTTCTGAGAGCCGTAGTTGCGAAGCATGGCGGCTTTAGTTGCCAATGATTCGTTGTTAGTGGTGATAGCTCCGGCATCTCCCAAGGCTCCTAAGTTTTTACCCGGGTAGAAACTAGTAGCATTTATATCTCCAAAAGTACCGGTCACCCCACTTTTCCATTGTGCTCCATGTGCCTGTGCATTGTCTTCGATTACTTTCAACCCATATTGCTGAGCAATAGCCATGATAGCGGTCATGTTGCAGGCTTGTCCGTATAAATGTACGGGCATAATGGCTTTTGTTTTTGAAGTAATAGCGGCTTCTATCTTGGTCGGGTTGATATTATAAGTATCTATTTCCGGCTCTACAAATACCGGCGTTGCGCCACAATATGAAACGGCTAAAGCGGTTGCTATATATGTGTTAGAGGGAATGATGACTTCATCACCTGCGCCTATTTCTAAAGTACGAAGCGCTATATGTAAGGCATCTAAACCGTTGCTTATACCAACAGCATATTTAGCAAGATTCCATTCGGCATATTCTTTTTCAAAGGCTTTTACTTCCTCGCCTAGGATATACCAGCCTTTATCAAAAAACTTTTCGAAGGCAGGCATGATTTCAGCTTTTATTTGCTGGTTAACAGTTTCAAAAGAAACAAAGGGAATTGTATTCACAAAAATGATGTTGAAAAAATAGAAAGATTATTTGTGTAACGAGAAGGTATATCGAATGTCGGTATAACTCTCATGGGATTCTTTAAAGCGTAATAAATGTGGGTTAGGAATGCTTTTTTCGGTAGAGATGCCTAAGTCGATAAAGGCATAATCAAGTGTTTTATAAAAACGGCACAATTCAAATATCATAAAATCCATCGCTCTTAATGGATTTTTTAAATAGGGTAGATGGAATTCTT
>CALMXV010000176.1 GCA_937871155.1 uncultured Taibaiella sp.
CCATACTATGAAGACTCTCTACCGACAATCGTTTTGCAGCTAACTTACTTACAAATTCAGCATCAGCCGGAGGTAGCTTTAATGGCTCTGTAGGAACATAGCTCATACGGATAGCCTGACCAATAAGTTGAATGATATAATGTAAAAAATACTTTTGCTCTTCTCGGCCAGCCTTAGCCCAGGTATCAACAAACTTGGATATTTCACGTCGATTATTGGTAAATACAATATTGAAAAAATGCTTTACCTCAGGGAATAAATCGTTTTCTGTATGTGCCAAAAGTGCTAAAGCTTCTGTATAGCTACCCCCACTCATTTGGGCTATCTGCATACTTCTATTGCTATCTGCTAAATTTTGAGCAGTAAGCGCCGAGGCAATTTCGCCCACAGCAATAGGTGTTAGCTTTACTAGTTGTGTACGCGAAAGTATGGTAGGAAGAATAGAGTCAAGTTCTTCTGCTACTAAAATAAGATAGGTGTCTGCAGGAGGTTCCTCAATCAGTTTTAATAGTATGTTACCTTCTTTGCCCAGATACTCAGGACGCCAAATAACTTGTACTTTCATGGCACCTTCATAAGATTTCAAATTCAACACATCTATGATCTCTCTACACTCATCAGCTGATAAATTCCCTTGTTTGTTTTCTGCATTGATAAATTGCAACCAATCATAAGTAGTGCCATAAGGTTGATGTAATAGGTATTCTCTAAACTGCTTAATAAAATGCTTGCTCATCACCTTGGTATTGGGTTTAGGCACAATAGAAGGAAATGAAAAGTGAACATCCGGATGTTCTAACTTAGCGATACGAGTACAAGCATCACATACGCCACAAGCGTCGGTTGCTGATTTGTTTTTACAAAATATGAACTGAATAAAAGCATGAGCTAAGGGCAAGCCACCCTGCCCTTCAGCCCCAACTAAAAGAAGTGCATGAGGCAATCGATTGTCTTCCCACATTTGGATGAGTTGTTGTTTGGCTTTGGCTTGACCCACTACTTGTTTCAATAGCATGGCTGCAATATAAACACTCCATTTTGTTTTTAAGACTACTAACGAATATCATCTTTTGAGTATGAAAAATATTTTGCTTTTTTGTGCATCTTAATAACTTTGTCTTTGAATGAATCCAAATATATTTCCAACCAATACCAATTTATATAAAAAATATTTATTCCATTATTTAGGGCAACAATCAACCTATCTTATTGATGTTTCTATAAGTAATGATGACATAAAGTTTTCTTGTTCTTGTAATGAGCGTCAATCTTGTAAGCATATTCATAATATTGTACTTGGCAGAACTGTTAAGGTAAAACACGACGAAGCAGCATTAGTAAAGGAATTGGCATCAATTTTATTAAATCACAGCGTAGGAATTAAATATATAGAAGCAGCAAGGGCTTTTGTTATGACTGATATACTTTGTGATGA
>CALMXV010000177.1 GCA_937871155.1 uncultured Taibaiella sp.
ATCTTCTATAGCATCAGCTATCACTTCTATACCAATTATTTTCTTCACTTGCTTTGAGCAAAAAATACCAATACTTCCTGTGCCACAATATAAATCATACAGTATTTCATTACCGGTGAAGCCCGCAAATTCTCTAGTCACTTGATACAATACTTCTGCCTGATAACTGTTGGTTTGAAAAAAAGATTTAGGTGATATTTTATACTTAAAGTCTTCTAAAGTTTCTTCAATATACCCTTTGCCCAAAAAGGTGATGACCTCTTGGTCGTGTAAGCTATCATTTACTTTTCCATTGATGGTATAATGAAGCGAAGTGATTTCAGGTAGTTCTTGTAATAGATGATTCAAGATGGCTTCCCGTTCATTCTTATTTTCTTCTTTAAAAACCATATTGACCAACAATTCTCCTGATTTAGACAATCGCATTATAACATTCCTCAACCAACCAGACTGTTGGCGAAAGTCATAGTAAGAATAGCCTTTCTTTTCGGTATAGGTTCTAAGAACTTCAAGAAGCTTATTGGTAGGGTCGGCTTGGAGGTAGCAAGTATGAATAGGTACTACTTTATCAAACAAGCCCGGTGCATGAAAGCCCAATGCAGGCTCTTTAGGAAGTGGTTCACCTTGGGCAGCTTGTAATTCCTCGTTCGTACGATATCGTTGAGCAGAAAAAGTAAACTCTAACTTATTGCGGTAATACATTTCCTTTTTGCTGCCTAGGATGGGGGCTATTTCAGGTAGCTCCACTTGTCCTATTCGGGTAAGCTGGTCTGCAACTTGTTGATGCTTGTAAATAAGCTGTTGTGGGTAGGGAAGCATCTGCCATTTGCAGCCTCCGCAGTTACCAAAATGTTGGCAAAATGGAGTGATACGCAATGGTGATGGAGAAGTGATTTCAGTAACTCTTCCTTCTGCATAGCTTTTCTTTGATTTGGTAAGCCGCACTTGGATGACATCGCCCGGAACTACATTTTCTACAAAAACTACTTTGCCATCTTCAGTATGTCCAATGCTTTTGCCTTCGGCTGCATAGGCATCTATCTTAAGGTCGTTTAATACGGTCTGCTTTTTTTTCCTTGACAATTCTATAAAAGTTAAAACGGTGCAAATTTACACTTATATATGTCTATGGCATCAGGATTAAATTATTTTTGACTGTTGTATTGCCAACACTTAGTAGATAATTGATGTCTCTTACGGGTGAAACAACTATTTTAGTCCAAATTATGAAGAAGGTTAATTTTTTGATATTCCTTTTCTTTATGGGAATGTCTGCAGTCGTATCTGCAAAAGATGGTTATAAAATCAAAGTCCATCTTAAGAACAACAAGGATACGATGCTCTATCTGGTTCACTATTTCGCAGAGCCACTACCCAAAATCTACAAAGCAGATTCAGCCCGTATTAATAAAAAAGGCGAGGCTACTTTGTTCAGAAAGGATTCTATTCTTGGAGGCATCTATATGATTTTACCTTCTGAAAGAAACTCTTATTTTGAATTTCTAATGACGAATGGTACAGATATGACCATTTCGGCTGACATGAAAGATTTACCTTACAGCGTTTCATTTGTAGGCTCCGATGAAAACTCTAAGTTTTATGAATACGTACACTTCCTTAAAAGCTTTGGTGAAAAACAAGAAGCATTTAAAAAAGAAATGAGCCAAGCTAAAACAGCGAGAGATACACAAGCTATAAGAGATAAAGCTAGTGCGGTCACTAAAGATTTGACTCTATATAGAAATAACTACGAGAAGAAATATCCGAACACCTTACTTGCAAATATTTTTAACGCTTTAGAGGTGCCAGTAGTACCTCCTGGTAATCATTTTTTGCCGGATGGAACCAAAGACACCTTGTACTCCTACTACTATTACAAAAACCATTTTTGGGATAAGTTTAATTTCAAAGATGATCGTTTAATTCATGCCCCAATATTTCATGCAAAGCTGGATGAATATTTTAATAAGGTAACGTACCCTTATGAAGACAGTGTAATAAAAGAAGCAGACCTTTTATTAGCACGAATTCCAAAACGTACTGAGTTGTTTAAATATGCTTTGTATTGGATTACCTATAACGCTCAAACAAGCAAAATCATGGGAATGGATCGTGTGTTTGTACACATGGTGATGAACTACCACATGAAAGGCGATGCTTTTTGGTTGGATAGCGATCAGCTAACTAAATATTATGAAGAAGCCTTAAAAAAATCACCTAACCTCATAGGTCAAGTAGCACCGGAATTACAACTAAAAGATACCGCCGATAAAGTGGTTAAGCTATCGGATATTAAATCAAAATATACCTTACTCGTATTTTGGGAGCCTACCTGTGGTCATTGTATGCAAGAAGTTCCGAGAATCGACTCGGTATATCAAGCTTCATTAAAAGCAAAAGGCGTAAAAATAATAGGTATTAAAACAGACGACCCGCCAGAAACTTGGAAAAGCTTTATTCGCAAGCATAAACTATATGATTGGATCAATCTTTACGACCCTGAAAATACATCTAACTTCAGAGGTAAATATGATGTGAGAAGTACTCCAATCTTGTATCTGCTTGACGAAAATAAAATCATTATTGGTAAACGATTAGACTATTCCAATATTGAAACCGTAATCGATATTACTGAAAGAAAAAAAGCTGATAAATCTTCAATTAAAAAATAAATCAAATAGAATATACCCATGCAAAAATTTGTTCTTAGCTGTTTAGCTGCTACCGTTTTTATTCAAAGCGGGCAAGCACAAACACTTTTTACTTATGGAAAAGAGACTGTAACAAAACAAGAGTTTTTAAGGAACTACGAGAAAAATACGGTGAATAAAAAAGTCGATTTTTCTGAAGCTGCTTTAAGAGATTACATCAACTTATATGCACTTTTTAAAATGAAAGTTAAAGAGGCAGAACAGTTGAAACTTGATACCATGCCGGCTATCCAAAGTGAATTAAACAACTATAGAAGACAGCTAGCTAAAAACTATCTTACCGATAAGCAGATAAGTGATAAGCTTTTGATGGAAGCCTATGAGCGCTCTAAACAAGATAGAAGAGTGGCTCATATCTTAATCACGGCACCAGCAACGATGTCGCCAGCAGATACATTAATTCGTTTCAAAAGAATTGATAGTATCTACAATGCCTTAGTGAAAAACAAAGCTGATTTTGCAACTCTTGCCAAAATATATTCAGACGACGCTGGTTCTAAAAACAATGGTGGTGATATAGGTTATATGACTTCGCTGCAAACCATGTACGCTTTCGAAAACGAAGTATATAACACAGCTCCTGGAAAAGTCTCTAAACCTTTCCGTACATCATTAGGATACGATATCGTAAAAGTACTGGATGCAAGACCCGCTAGAGGGGAGATTAAAATAGCACAAATTCTTTTTGCAGCACCTCTTTCACAAGGCGAAGCCGGAAGAGCAGAAGCAAAAGCTGAAGCCACAAAAGTATATGAAGAGTTGAAGCATGGCGCTCCATTTGAAGTAATGGTGAAAGAACATTCAGATGATCAATATACCAAAGCAGAAGGTGGTGTAATGCAGTTTGGTGTGGGTAGTATGGTGTCAAGTTTTGAAGATGCTGCCTTTGCGCTTAATAAACCCGGAGAGATATCTCAGCCCATCTTAACAGACTTTGGCTATCATATTATCAAGCTTATTGAAAAATATCCTTTAAAACCTTTTGACTCTGTAAGTAATTCCTTGAAACGCACTATAGAGAAAGATGCTCGTTCTCAAGTGGCTAAAACCATCTACTTGGATAAGGTAAAACAGAAAAGTGGTTACAAAGAATATCCTGCCAATTTCCAAGAAGTATTGGTGAGAGTGAAACAACTTTCTGATACCGGTAAAAGTGCCGGCAACTTTACGGCTAAGGAATTTGCATCAATGGTAAAACCTGTTTTTACTTTGGATAAAGTAAACTATACCCAAAGTGATTTGATGGGTTTTGCAGAAATGCTCACTCGTGGAAAGATAATGGGCAATAGAGAAAACACGATGAACGACATCTTTAAAATCTACTTAGATAAAGTACTTAACGACTATCAAGAACATAAATTAGAAGATGAAAATGTGGACTTCAAAAACTTAATGAAAGAATATCGTGATGGTATCATGTTGTTTGATTTAATGGATAGAAATGTATGGTCTAAATCTTCAAAAGATTCTATGGGTCTTATGAATTATTACGAAGCCAACAAATCGAAATTTATGTGGGAACCGGGCTTCAAAGGAAGTGTTTATCAATTTAAAGATGAAGCCACTTGGAAAAAAGGTATGAAACTATTGGAAGCTAAAAACAAACCATCAAACGAAGACTTCATCAAACAAATGAATGATGAAAAAAATCCGGATGCTGTACGTGTACAATCTGGTCATTTTGAATTTTCGAAATTTACAGATGCTCCAAAATCTGCATTAATTGCAGGCACTACAACTAAAGGAACAAAGAATGCAGATGGTACCTATACTGTAGTAAAGACTGATGAAGTATTAAATGCACCTTCACAAAAATCTTTAGATGATGCAAGAGGCTATGTGGTTGCAGAATATCAAGACTTCTTAGAAAAACAATGGAATGCTAACTTGAGAAGTCAATATCCGATGAAAATTGATGAAGCAACCTTGAAGAGTATGACTAAATAATAGTTTTAAAAGCCAAGTGCTTACAATCACTTGAATCAATAAAAACATTTAATTGAAAATTTAACGGCTATACTTTAAGGTGTAGCCGTTTTTATGTGGAGAAACGTATAATCAAAATACCTAGTACCACCATCAGGCAGCTATATCATGTCTAATATTAATAGAGATGATAAGGCGACAATTAAGCTGATAAAAGAAAGTGCTACTAGCCAATCTGTAATAAGTACAAAACGGATGAGGCTCCAAAAAATATACACATCCCCTTAAGTTTAAGATGTAAAAACCGATTACCTTTGCTGCACTTTTTTACAAGCAATGAATGAGCGAAAACCTTCTAGGTTGAAGGTGTGGACACCACTTCTTTTTTCTTTAATAATGATTTTGGGCATGGTACTGGGGTTTAAACTTCGGGACTCCCTGCGTAGCAAACGTGATATCGTCACCGTATTGGAACGTAACGATCGACTAGAGCAAATTATTGACCTCATCAAAGAGCGATATGTAGATTCAGTAAACACTAACGAACTATACAATGATGCCATCAATGGGATTCTTAGTCACTTAGACCCTCATACCGTCTATATTACTCCCGAAGAATTTTCAGGTGTTAGCGAAGATTTAGAAGGAAGTTTTTTTGGAATAGGGGTGGAATTTGCCATCATAAGAGATACTATCCAGGTAATGGCGGTTGTTTCAGAAGGTCCGGCAGCAAAAGTACATGTAGAAGTAGGAGAGCAAATAATAAAAGTAGGTGATAGTATAGTGGCAGGGACTCAAATCACCTCTGAGCGTATCATTAAAATGCTTCGAGGTAAAGAAAATTCCAAAGTGCCCGTCACGCTTTACTCTACCATCTCCGGAAGAACTCGCAATGTTATAATTCAAAGAGGTGCTGTACCCATCTATAGTTTAGATGCTTCTTTCATGATAGATGTGACTACGGGTTATATCCGCCTCAATAGATTTAGTGCTACTACTTATGAAGAATTTAAAACCGCTCTTCAACAATTACAGTTAAAAGGTATGCAGCAGCTCATTTTGGATTTACGTCAAAACCCAGGAGGCTACTTACAAGCTGCCACATCAATTGCCAGCGACTTTTTAGATAGTAATAAACTCATCGTATATACCGAAGGCAGAAGAAAACAACGCACCAGCTACGAAGCATCCGACCTACAGTTATTTAAAAATGGAAAATTAGCAATACTAGTAGATGAATCATCTGCTTCTGCTAGCGAAATTGTTGCCGGAGCTATTCAAGATTG
>CALMXV010000178.1 GCA_937871155.1 uncultured Taibaiella sp.
CACTCAAATAACTTTACCGTCCGGAGTGACACCTCGTATGATAGGGATGACTCAGTCCTCTAGTGGTCAATCGTATTACCTTCTATCTACAGACAATAAACTGTACAGTATGGGAAGAAATGGCCAACGTCAATTAGGTATTTGGTCAACTACAGACACCAATTTTTGGGCAAGACCTAAAAAGCCCAATGCTGCAGGAACGGCTTCTTCAGGAGTGGCATTTGATGATGTAGCTTGGTTTTCTCCAAATGAACATGATGGCTACGAACAAGCAGCGATAAACATCATTACAACAGGGCAAAAACTTTATGCTTGGGGCTCTAATAGTGGTTTAATGATAGGCGGTGCTTCAGGTAGTAATGATTATGATCCTATATATATGCCTGGAGCTTCAACCAGTACTAATGGTTTGGATACAGCAGATAGGTTAGTCGCTGTGGAAACAGGTGGACATACATCAGTAAATTATAAAATGTGTAGCCAGAAATTTGGATATGTGGGTCATAAAACACAAGGTAGTATGGGGGATGGTTCGCCTGCTAGTACCAATACTAACATAAACGTATATAGTTATGCTACTGCTAATATTATTATTTGTGGGGCTCCTCCAGCTCCTGTTACACAAGATTTAAAAATTTGCCCGGGTACTTATGGTAATCTAGCCAATGCTTTGCTAAGCCCTACACCTCCAGGTGCAGCTTTAGAATGGTGGACTGACAGTACAAGAGCCGTAGGAACTCAAGTAGCTGACCCTTCTCAGGTATTACCCAATATATATTTTGCATTTTATATACCTATCGGTAATGCCAACTGCCCGATGCCTATACCTTCTAATCGGGTAACTGTTTCTTATAAAACATCGAGCGACCCAGGGTTTTATTTGTGCGAAAAGCCGGTATTAGCAACCGACGATATCAATCAGGTTCCTAAAGGACAGACCGCTACCGGAAAAGTGTTAAGTAACGATAAAGGAATTACGCTTACCGTTCAATCGGCACAATTTATAAATGCTAGTGGTGCTTATCAAACCCTAAGTTTAGGCAGTGCTACCAATGTGTATAATGCTTTTGGAGTCTTAGCTGGTTCTATGACACTAAGCACTAACGGTACTTATACTTTTGTACCTACCAGCACTTTTGTTGGCGAGGTACCTCTAAGATATACAGCCTCTGATGTTTTTGGAAATTTAGATACTACAACACTTTCTATTAAAGTATTACCTATTACCAATCCTATGCTCAATTATCCACCTATTGCACAAAATGATGCAATATTTACAGATAGTGGAGCTGTAGTAACATCTACCTTATTAAATAATGATAGTGACCCGAATGGTGATGTTTTGACGGTGGTTTCAGCTACACTTAAATCAACTTCTTTTACAATAGGATCCTCAACCACAGTTTCTGGTAAAGATGTAAATGGTAATCCAATATCCAATACCGGTTCTCTAACGTTAAATGCTAATGGGAGCTATACATTTACTCCTACAACCGGTTTCTATGGCAAGGTTGACTCTATTACCTACGTTATCAGTGATGGAGCTGGAGGCTACGATACTGCAAATATTTATATCGATGTATTACAAGGTGCTGTTAACAACCACACCTTTGCTAATGATGATGCTAAAACAGCTTTTGTAGATGAAAACATTTCAGGGAATGTATTGAATAACGATACAGACCCGGAAAGTAATATGCAAACAGTAACTGCGGTAAGTGTAAACGGAACACCTATCACAATAGGAAATCCTACTGCAATACCAAGTGTAGGAACGATAACTTTAAATAGCGACGGTACCTATTTATTTGATCCATTAAGCAATTTTATTGGAAGTGTAACAGTAGGATATAAGGC
>CALMXV010000179.1 GCA_937871155.1 uncultured Taibaiella sp.
ATTCTTTCATTAGACGATCACGAATGTTTCGGCTGGTAACAAACTTGCCTTCTTTACCAAAAAACGGTGAGTTGTTGATAGAGAACTGCATATTCATCGTCGGCTCGTCAATAGGAATATTCGTCAGAGCTTCCGGGGCTTCAAAATCACAAATAGTTTCACCAATTTGGAAATCTTCTATACCTACTACGGCACAAATATCTCCTGCTGCAACTGAGGTTACTTTCTTTTTGCCCATTCCTTCAAACACATACAACTCTTTCACTTTGCCTTTCACGAAACCACCATCCAACTTAGCTAGTTGAATATTTTGTCCTTCGTTAATCGTACCACGTGTTACTTTACCAATAGCGATTCTACCTAAGAACGAAGAATAGTCAAGAGAAGTAATTTGCATTTGTAAGTTACCTTCAGGTATTACAGGAGTCGGTACTTTCTCCAAAATCATATCCAACAATGGAGTGATGTCTTCCGTAGGCGTCAATGAAGTGTTGAACCAACCTTGTTTAGAAGAGCCATAAACTGTTGGAAAATCTAATTGCTCTTCGTTTGCATCTAGCTGGAAGAACAATTCAAAAACTGCATCATGTACTTCATCAGGACGACAGTTAGGTTTATCTACTTTGTTGATTACTACAATTGGGCGCAAGCCTAAAGCCAATGCTTTTTGCAATACAAAACGTGTTTGCGGCATCGGTCCTTCAAAGGCATCAACTAACAACAATACACCATCAGCCATTTTAAGTACACGCTCTACCTCACCACCAAAATCGGCGTGGCCTGGAGTATCAATAACGTTTATCTTAACGTCTTTGTAGGAAACAGAAATATTTTTAGCAAGAATGGTGATCCCTCTTTCACGTTCCAAGTCATTATTGTCCATCAACAACTCTCCGGTTTCTTGATTCTCACGAAATACTTTAGTAGCATGAATTATCTTATCTACTAATGTAGTTTTTCCATGGTCAACGTGTGCAATAATGGCGATGTTTCTTAAATTCATATAAGTTTTTGTTTCTTCAAAAATCACATTGATCTAATGCTTGTCTTTGCGAAGAAATATTTTTTTGAGGCGCAAAGGTAAGAGAAATATATCAGTTGTAGCTAATTTGTTTTCACAATTTCCCATCCTACTGTACTTCAGAAATTATCCAACTTTTGAAACGACCTCCTATAAAAGCAAAACAGACGATCCTTTTGAGATAGTCTGTTATGTTATATTGTTGAACTTGCTTTTAAAAAGTTCTGTTTCTATTAATGATGATGGTGCATATCGTGTGCATTCGCTAACTTGAAAAACTCTTCTTCGTTAATAGATTGTTCCTTCACATCAAATTTAGTTTCTAGCCATTGGAACAACTTATCGAACATCATTCGGCGATAGGTTTCTTCCATAGTTTTTTCATCTTTCATCACTTTTTGCATATAGCTATCCAACCATGGTGCTGTTTCTTCTGCTTCCTCACCGGCTTTCATACCAAAATAAGATAATACACGTCCTTTTAATTCGTCTAACACATTTTCTTTGGTTACTTGAATACCATTGTCCAATATAAGTTTATCGGAGATAAGTGTCCAACGAAGTTGATGGTCAAATGAAGGGAATTCTTTTTCTACTTCTGCTTCACTACGTGGTTTTTCTTGACCTTCTTTCATCCAACGTTTTAAGAAAGTAACCGGCAATTCTATTTGAGTACCGTGTACCAACAATTCATACATTTCGTTTTGCAAACGCTCTTTACCAATACGGTCATACTCTTTAGACAACTCACCTTTTAGTTTTTCAGTAAAAGTAGCTTCGTCTTTAATGTCATCATTGGGAAAAACTTGAGCATATAACTCAGCATCCAAATCACGAACTTGTAATAAACCTACTTTAGTAATAGTCAATTTGAAATAATTGTCTGCAGCAGTTACCTCTTGTTTTAATGCTTCTTTTATGAAAGTAGAAAGTGCCTCTCCGGTTGCTATTTCAGAAGGTTTAAAAACAATTGAATCTTCTGCTTTTTTCCCCATCAGTTTTTCTACTAAAGCTTCTGGAAGTCTTTCCATTAGTACCGTATCTTCTACTTTAGTGCTGTCAGCGAATATGTTTCCGGCTTCATCGCAAGCTTCATAAGTAGCATAAAGGATATCTTCTTTAGAATCAATGGCTTCTTTATCTTCTACTTTACCATAACGGCGGCGAATACGATCGGTTTCATCTGATAACATTTTATCAGATACTTCGATCTTATAAGCGGTCAATTTTGCATTATTCGCTAGTGGTGTAATTTCAAAATCAGGCTTTAGACCAATTTCAAAATCAAAATTAGCGTCAGCAGGATTGTTCATATCCAATTTAAAAGACTCGTTTAACGGCAATGCTAATGGCTGCGCAAAAATGTTCAGCTTTTCATTGATTAAATACTCTTCTAATTGTTTGCTTGCAGAACGAAAGATTTCTTCGCCAAAAATAGATTGGCCGTACATCTTACGCACCATTCCTGAAGGCACCATTCCTTTACGGAAGCCTGGTACATTCGCTTGTTTGGCATATTGCTTTAATGATTTTTCAAAAGAAGGCATGTAGTCTTCTTTTGTCAACTTTACGGTTATTTTATCATGTAGTGTGCCGATATTCTCTCTTGTTACCGTTGCCATTACTATAAAAATTGTTTTGGTTTTAAAATATAAAACAGTCCTGCTTTTGTGCAGCAGGACTGAGCTAAACTGTGCGGGTGGAGGGACTCGAACCCCCATGCCTCGCGGCACTAGATCCTAAGTCTAGCGTGTCTACCAATTTCACCACACCCGCCAAAGGATGGCAAAGGTAAATTCTTTTTTCATTTCAGTAAATTTTATTTTCAAATTTTTAGAATTTTTTTGAAAGCCTTTACTAGCGTGCTTCTTGCGCCTCTCCTTCCATATGTTTTTTAGGAAAATTAAATAGTATAGAAGTGAGTACAGGCACAAAGAAAATAGCCAAACACAGACCCGAAGTAATATAATCTCCCCATATTATCGGGTGTTCTCCAAGAGGCAAATCCTTCCCTTGAGACAATAAACAAGGCTGTGGACCTTCCATAAAAATTGCAAAACTGGAACAGGGGTGAAAATGTGCCACTACTGAAAGTATAAGCTTTAATCCTAAAATTGCAATGACCAAATATGCACAAGTGGATAAAAATGGATAACGCTCCATAAGCTTTACAAAACCTTGCGCCACAAAACGCATCGCAAGAATACCAATAAAGACACCCAACCAAATTAGTATAATGTTCTTGGTATAAGCATTTGCTGCTATAACATTATCAATCGAAAAGGCTAAGTCCATTAACTCCACTAAAGCAATGGTAGCCCAAAACGGTCCTAAAAGCCCTAAGGTCTTTCGATAGAGCCAACTTCGTTCCTTTGCTTGTAGTTCTTCGTCAATGGTATGATGTACTTTTTCTTTATTGGTAAAGAAAAAATGCTTGATGGCTAAAATGAGTAAGTATAAACCTCCTATTGGTTTAAACCACCAAATTTCAATTAGCATTGAAGCAAAAAGAAGACAGATACCTCTAAAAACATAAGCGCCAATAATACCATACTTCAAAGCCTTCTTGCGTTGGTCTTTTGGAAGGTCTAATACCATAGTTGCTAATACTGCTGCATTATCTACAGAAAGTAGGCTTTCTATAAGCACGAGATTCAATACTATTAATAAAGCCGGTAAGGGGTTATTAATTATTTGCTCGTATAGCTCATAGAAGTGTGTTTCTATCATTCGGCGTAAAATTAATCTTCAAAAGTAGCTTCAATCTCTGTTAACTAAAGCTTATTTACTCAAAAGATAAGTGCTTGTATGTTCTTTATTAATTACTCTAAGTATATAAATCCCTTTTGCAAGGTGAATAGCAGGTATTGTTTGCGCACTATTTCCAGCATGGTTGCTCCATAATACTTGCCCATTCATATTAACAAGTATTAAGTTGCTCAACGGCATTATTCCGGTGATATTCCAACTGTCTAGTGCTGGATTAGGGAATATGTGAACCGCCTCTTGAAAGATATTGTCAACACTTAGAGTCGGGTCTTGTGTGATGGTACCTAATTTATTGACGATATGATTCTCCGGGTCAATGGTCATTCCTGTCATTGTTTGATTCCAATGTAGCTGAAAGGTTTCTCCACTAAATGTATGATTCACTCGTATCGTGGTATCTCCTTGTGTTGTATTCAATCGAATCTCAACCGGTAGTTTGAAAAAAGGAACTGAATTGGGTCGGCTAGTCGTTTGAAACAAGCGGAAAGTTATGTCTCCATTGGCTTGCTGAGCCCATTTGGCTGTATAGATTGGATAGCCTTCTCCTTTATACCATTGATGGAAAAACGTATCTAGTGGCACGCCAGATAGCTGTGTAGCAAGGGCTTTAAGGTCTTTGGTACTTGCAGTCGCCCCTCCAAATTGTTGTTGATAATTTCGCATGACGCTCACAAAAATGCTATCGTTATTAATCATATAACGAAGCATATGGCAAAGAGAGGCTCCTTTGCTATAGGTAAGTCGGCTATCATAAATACGAAATTCATTTGTCGTATCGTTTACCCATACAGAACCAGCAATGCCTCCCATAGCTTGGTTGAAAAACTGAGTTCTTAGAGCCGCAGCAGCTAACTTCCCTTTAAAATGTTCCGCATAAATATGTTCTGCATAAGTAGCCCAACCTTCATTCAGCCACATATCTTCCAAGCTATTACAAGTAACATGATTGCCCCACCATTGATGTGCTAGCTCATGGGCTATTAATCCCATATCCAAAGAACCTAAGGATACCATAGTTTGATTTTCCATACCTCCTCCCAAAGGCGCTTGGCAAATGCCAAATTTCTCGTTTGCGAAAGGATATTTTCCGAATAGCAAGGAAAAATAATTGATGAGATTGGCTATTGAATCCAACTCATCTTTATGTTGTTTCAGTATAGAGGTATCTTGATAAATAAAGTTTTGAATTATCATGGAATCTCCATTGGGGAAATGCATATAATAACTGTACTCATCATAAGGGGCTACTGCAAACGATAGTAAATAATAGTCAACCATATTTCGATGGGACCATTCAAATCTATTTTCAGAAGATGAAATAGGAGTTACGTTTTGAAGCAACCCATTACTTGCAACCTTAAGTCCGGAAGGAACGGTAACCCAAATATCAGCAGAGTCAATTTTATCTGATAGTGATTGTTTGCAAGGCCACCAATCTTTGGAATGATAAGCAGCACTAACGGTATGTGTTACTTGCACCGAAGAGGTTATATCAATAGCGTTCAACAGACCATTACTAAAAAAACCCGTCCCTCCTGTAGGTTGCCCTTGATACCATACTTCGGCTATCATCTGGCTGTGTTGTGGTAAAGGGGATGATAGGTTTACTTTGCATATAGCCCCATTGCGTTGAACTGAAACCATTGCACCATTTACTTTACAGGAATCTATGGTGAGTTGATTACTTAATTCAAAAGCATACACACTCATAGAAGCTGCTGTCACCTCTGCTTTTGTAGTTGCAAAACCGATAATAGCCGTAGAAGTGTTGGTAGCTTTTAAATCCAGTTTTACAAAATGAACGTTGTAGTCGTCTTCTTCCGGTGTAGCTATAGTGTTTTTCGATTTTATTTCTTCATTTGCGATAGTTAAGTAGGGAAAGATTAGCATCCAACAAAAAGCAGTTTTTGAGACAAGTGATTTTATCATTGTTTAATAAGCTTAATACAGGTTGTAGAAAATTGATTCATTGATTTAAGATAATATACCCCATTAGGATAGGCCTGTGCATCTAGTTCAAACTGGTTAGATGATGTTGCTAGTTGCTTTATCAAGCATCCATTGATATCATATAGGTAATGCGTGTGGAAGCCCATTGGTAGCGTCATATTCCAACTATGGGTTGTAGGGTTTGGGTATGCCACAATTGCTTTACTTTCTATCTCCTTTACGTCTGTTAGTGAAATGTCTTTTATGGTACCTTGGTCTAGATTAAGCAACCAATTACTCGGGTCTATTTGCATTCCTGTCATCGTTTGTTTCCAATGGATATAGATTGTTTGCACTGATGTAGCTTGAAGGGTAACCCTAACAAAAGTATCTTTCAATGCAGAAGTAAGTTTTAATTCTAAAGGTGTTTGAAAAAAGCTTGTAGTGGCTCCACTGGTTGCTGTTTGATTCATCTTAATGATGATGGTGCTGTCTGTTTGGTTCCAGCTAGCACTAAAAATTGGATAGCCTTCTTCATAGATCCATTGATTGAAAAAGGTATCTAAATTTTGTTGTAGAAACTGTGATGCATGAATCTTAAACTGTTGAATGGTGGCTGTACTATTTGCAAACTGTTGTTGATAGCTTCTTAGCATAGCAAAAAACAAACTATCGTTTCCTACTACAAAACGAAGGCTGTGTACCACAGCAGCGCCTTTATCATAAGTAAGACGAGTACTAAATATTCTATTCACTTGGGTTGTATCGTTTACATAAACGGTACCAGTCATATCACTAAACACATTGTTATGTTTCGACAACATGTGTTGATCCGCTTTTGCCTTGCTCCAAAATTTCTCTTTAAATAAATATTCTCCATAAG
>CALMXV010000180.1 GCA_937871155.1 uncultured Taibaiella sp.
TCTTATGATGCAACAGGTACTCGAAGAGACTTCCTTCCTATAAACTTAGGTCTTAGAGCAGCTTACAATATGCAAATTGATGAGTACAACCAATTCACCATTGCTTTAGACATTAATAAACTGTTAGTCCCTACACCTATTGATAGCTCTACGGATCCTAATCGTACTAGCTATTATATCCCGACTAACAAATCCGTGGCTTCTGCTGTATTTGGTTCTTTTGCGGATGCACCTTTTAGTGAAGAGCTTCGCGAGATTCAAATATCATTAGGTGCAGAGTATTGGTATCAAAACCAATTTGCTGTTCGTGCCGGCTATTTTTATGAAGATAAAACCAAAGGGGATCGTAAATATTTGACCTTAGGTGTAGGGGTTCGTTATAAAGTATTTCAATTGAATGGCTCATATCTAGTGCCTTCCGGAAGTGGTATTACACGCAACCCTTTATCTAATACATTCCGTTTCTCCTTGATGTTCGAATTTGACAAGATTGAGAAGAACGAAGAATAATTAAGTCTTCTAAATTTCAACATCCTTCTAATTGATAGAATTTTTAAACTGCCTTATCCAAAGGCAGTTTTTTTATGATATCATGTTTAGAAATATAAAGGTTATTAAACCGCTCTTGTTGAGTTGTGGTAGCGGCTAATGTATCAAGTTATTGATAGCTTTGACTGAGAGGGGAGTATAAAACTTAAGATACACAACAGCACTCTAAAGCAAATCAAAAATGACCCTAAAATGAAAAGCAAGCTAACGCTTAGATGAGATTTTATTCAATGCTTGTAATAAGTCTTGAGTGATAGAGTTTTGGCAAAAATTTTCTTTGATAAATGCAGCACCGTCTTTTGCGATTTTCTCTGCCCGTTCTAAATTTTCAAAAACGATTTGTAATTGAGTTACAAAATCTGTAGGTGTTTCTGCTAATAAAAAGTGATGATTGGGTTGAAGCCCTATAATGCCTTGCACTCCTACAGAAGTACTAATAACAAGCTTTTCAGCCGCAATTGCTTCCATTACTTTTACACGTATTCCACTGCCGGCTTGCAAGGGTACCAAAAGTATTTTTTTGTCGGCAATAAATGTTTTGGCATCAACTACTTCACCGGCGCAAAGCACCCCATCGCCTTCAAATTTTTTGAAGGATGCCGGCATATTTCTTCCTGCAAAATGAAATTCAAAATCAGGTAGTGCTTTATGAATTTCCTTCCACACATTTTCTAAAAACCAACTTATGGCTTCTGCATTAGGCAGCCAATCCATAGCCCCGATATGATAGCCTACCCATCTTTCTTGGGCAAGGTTATAAACAATCTTGTCATTGTTGATGCCAAGTGGTGCTACATGGATGAGTGTCGTGATGCTGGCCTCTTTTATAATAGTAGCATCAGCTTCTGTAATAGCGATTAATAAATCTGCTTGCTTCCATGCTTGAGATTCAAAACGTTTAATACGAGCGGATAAATCTTTTAAGTAAAAACGTTTAAAAGTATTGGTAGTTACCGTGGCTAGTCGTTCCCAAATTTGATATTCAATATTGTGTAATCTACTTGCGATAATCGCAGGGCTTTGTTGGCGAATAGCGGGTATGTAAACACTTAGATAGATGCTTTCTAACTGGATAATATCCGGTTCAAAACTATCAATTGCCGCTAATAGTTTTTTTTCAAAAGCTTTATCAAAAAAGCGATCGGCTTGTTGAGGTTGCTTACTTAATAAAAAGTTTTTTAGAGAAGGAACAATCTTAATATCCGTATCTATATCAAATGTGTCAACTCGAATGACTTGAAATAAACTAGGCAACTCTTCTATTGGAACATAGTGCCTAGACGTATTCATGCTAAATAAAAAAACCTCAATTCCAGCTTTATGATACCCTTCTATCATAGCATGGACAGCAATGTTGCCACCATCATTCAGTGGGTAGGGAATTCGATTCGTAACAATTAAAATCTTTCGATGTTGCATGAATGGAAGCAAATGTACTAAGCCCACAATTAAAGCGTTATTTTTACCGGCATATTTTAAAACTGAATGTTTCAAAAAGAAAGGATTGTTTGTACCGTTACGAATGATTTGAATTATGATCAGCGGATGATAAGAATTTGTACATCGCTATCTGCAGCAGGTCATGAGGTGCTATTGGTAGGAGTTAAGAGAAAGAACAGTCCTGAATTAACGGAAAAGTCTTTTCAACAGAAGCGAATCCCCATCTTTTTTGACAAGGGAAAATTGTTTTACCTAGAATATAATTTGAAGCTGTTTTTCTATTTGATTTTTATAAAAGCCACAGTTTTTTGTGCAATAGATTTAGATACCATCGTGCCTGTTTATTATGCGAGCATTTTAAGGATGAAAAAGCGAGTGTATGATGCTCATGAATTGTTTACCGAAATGCAAGAGGTGATGTCGCGCCCCATGATTTATAAACTGTGGTCTTGGGTAGAGCGTACTTATGTAAAAAGATTTAAAAAAGGATACACTGTAGGTGCCGGTATTGCTGCCATCTTTAAAGAACGTTATGGTGTAGATTATTCATTAGTTAGAAATATCACTGTCTTAAAACCCTTGACGATTCCTGAAAAGCAAGAGCGATATATCCTCTATCAAGGAGCCGTGAATGTTGGCCGTTGTTTTGAGTATTTAATTCCAGCAATGAAAACAATACCCGCTCGGTTAATTATTTGTGGAGAAGGCAACTTCTTTGAACAAGCAAAAAGCTTAGCTGTGGAGCATGGACTTATAGATAAAGTGATTTTTAAAGGCTATGTAGCTCCTGAAGATTTAAGAACCTTTACCCTAAATGCCTATTTGGGTGTTACTCTTTTTGAGGCAACAGGCACGAGTAATAAATATTCATTAGCCAATCGTTTTTTTGATTATATGCATTCAGGAGTACCGCAGCTTTGTATGAAGTACCCTGAATATGAAGTCATCAATAACCATTTTGAAGTGGCACATTTGATTGAGCATCCAACAGTAGAAGAAATAACTGCCGGACTTCTGTATTTATTGACAAATGAAGAAGCGTACAAAATGATGCAGCAAAATTGTTTGAAAGCACGTGAAGTTTATTGTTGGCAAGAAGAAGAAAAAACACTTTTAAAAACCTATCAATAGTTTGTCAGATTTAAAATTGCATATGGTCTCATTTGCCATCCCCGATCCACCGGATTACGGAGGCATTATAGACGTGTACTATAAAATAAAATGCTTGGCAGAAGCAGGGGTAGAGATTTATTTGCACTGTTCTCAGTATGATAATAGACAGCCTTCTTCCGTGATAGAAAATTGGTGTAAAAAGGTTTGGTATTATCCAAGAAAATCAGGGCTGCAAGGGCTGTCATTGAGCTGGCCTTATATTACCTATTCTAGAAGAGATGATCAGTTGTTAAGCAATCTTCAGCAAGTAGAGGCACCTATTTTTTTTGATGGACTAAGCACTGCATTTTATGCCAATCATCCTTCGTTAAACTCGAGAGTGAAACTATTACGTCCACAAAATGTAGAGCAAGATTATTATGCTTTACTGGCTAATCGAACA
>CALMXV010000181.1 GCA_937871155.1 uncultured Taibaiella sp.
GACCTCGCCTGCCATACCACTCCCGATGGGGATGAAATCATCAACTTCGCTTCTTCGTTCAACAGACCTAATTCCTTAGTTTATACTTGCGTTAATACAAGTGCTGGTATCGTAAGCACTCCACTTTTATTAGATACCAATATTGCTGTCTTTCCACGAATAGAGGCGATGAGCCAATCGCAACCCGGTTTAGCTACTTGGCAGGTAGTAGCACCTATTCAAAACGCATTTTTCAATCCACTGTGGCAAGTGTTTAGCTATAACGATTTGAATATTGGTATGCCCGAATGGTTGTCTGACTCCAATGTATTAGGCATGAATACCGACTACAAAGCCGCAGCCGTAGCAGCAGGTGTAGGTATGAGTATTTCAGTAGATGTCGGCAACACACAATACACCACCGGATTTTACGATTGGTTTACCAAACAAAATATTTATTCGAGAGCTATCGATGTCAATTCAGGTTGGACTATTGACCCCAATTTTTATCAGGTCAATAATAATACCCTTACTAATGTCACTTGGGATTTCCCACATATCTATGCAGTGAGCAATTGTAGTAATTCCGGTTATGGGCTGCTTAGCGCTTATACGACCGATAATAGTACAGGAGGGGTCATCTATAAATACAGTGGCAATATTTTTCAATATAAGCCAACTACGATAAATCCGATGGATAGTAAATTGCAATGGGTGTTATACCCCAATCCTGCTACTTCACAATTACAAATAACAGGTTTGAAAACGGCAACCAACTACACCATCAGAAGTATGATAGGGCAAAACCTACAATCAGGCAATACTCTTGGCAGTATAGATATTGCGTCATTGCCTTCAGGTATCTATAACCTTATACTACAAAATAGTACTCGTAAAGAAGCCTTTAATTTCTTGAAAAATAAATTATAACCCTTTTAACAAATTACAACCATGAAACAACTCTTGTTTTTTATCTTGATGTGCTTTTTAGCAATTCCTAATCAAGCACAACAAAAACCACAATACTTTTATGCACCGAAGCTTGATGATAGTGCTCATTTTGGAATAACTTATTCTGCTCTAGGCATTTCCGTAATATATCAAAATACAACTACAAACCTAAGTTTGATTTCTAAGAATTTAACAATTTACGAACCTAGAAATTTCAACTACCCACCAAAAGGTAAGATAACAGCATTGTATCTTTGGGTTTATTCGGCTAATACAGATTATACCGATGGAAAATATAGATTTTCTCCCTTTGCCATAAGAATGGGAACGACTTTAAGAGATAGTTTTGGTATTGGACCTAGATGTAAACTTTTTGATACAGAGAAAGACCTGACTACCGTAATTTTCGGAAGCCCCTACACCATACCCGACACCACTTTGAACACCTATTCAAATTTTAGAAAATGGATAAAACTGCCATTGCAAGTCCCTATTATGTTTGACCCCAACAAAAATTTAGTGGTACAATTTGAAGAAAGTAATGATAGTACTTTACAACAAACTACAGTTACAAACATTCACCAACTTATGTGTTATGATTCACTATCGTTCAATAAAGTCCGTTCTGTTACAGCTTATATAGATTCTAATTATATTGATAATACCAATAAGCTGGTACTTAATAAATTTTGTATCGGTTTTGATTTAGATACCACAGGAGTTTCGGGAGTAGATGATATAAAAGCAACCTCTCTTCAACTATATCCCAATCCAGCTAAAGCCACTATCCACTTCAGCCTAAAAGGCAGCTATACCATCAGTACCCTACAAGGGTCTGTAGTGCAGCAGGGTGATGGAGATGTCGCCAACATTGCCAGCTTATCTCAAGGGTTATACATCGTGGAGCTCCTTACTAAAAATGGAGAACGGCTGGTGGGGCGGTTTTTGAAGGAGTAAGTAGGGAGTTGAAAATTGAACGTTGATACATTATAGGCTGCTTCATAATTGGGGCAGCCTTTAACTATAAGCAATCCAATTATTGTTGGTTATTAATGTATCGCTTTGCCAAGTACTACTTCTATAGTATCTTTTACCGCCTCAATCCTAGTAGTATGCGGAATATAGTATTTCACTGTTCTTACAAGTAGCTTTAAGTTTACGAGACACTACAGTTTCAGCCAATATAGGATTTCAGTTTTGAGTTTTCTTATAAAGTAGTATCTGTGTTTACAGAAATTGTGCCTTAAGTAAGTATAACAATTTGCTACCCTCTAATTTTATGTGTAAGTATTTAAATCTCTTACTACGAGAAATAAAAAAAACCACAAGCAAGTTGTGGTTTTAAAAACGTATTATAGTCCATCAAAAGACTACGATTTCTTTTGAGTAGTTTTTTCTTCTTTTTTAGCAGATTCTTTGCTTTTGCAATCTTTAGAATCTTTCTTGCTGCAGCAAGCTGTTTTTTCTTCTTTCTTGCAACAAGCTTTTTTGCTTTTACCGCCATCACAAGCAAATGCGGCTCCGGCAATCATTAACGCTCCTAAGAATAAAGTAAGTTTTTTCATGACTGTTCTGTTTATGTGATTATTAAATATTTTTTTGAATTAAAACAAACTTAGTGGATTTGAGCGATAACAGTTTTACCATTTTGTACTATTTCGCCAATTTTAACATTTATTTGAGTGCCTACCGGTAAAAATAAATCCACTCGAGAACCAAATTTAATAAATCCGAACTCATCATTTTGCTTTACCTGATCGCCTTCTTTTACATAATAACAAATTCGTCGCGCTACGGCACCAGCAATTTGACGCATCAAAATTTCTAGTTTTTCATTTCCTAAAACGACTGTTGTTCGTTCATTTTCTGTAGAGGATTTTGGATGCCAAGCCACCAAGAATTTCCCTGGATGATATTTTACATACTTGATGATTCCGCTTATTGGGTTTCTATTGACATGCACATTTAATGGTGACATAAAAATAGATACTTGAAGTCGTTGGTCTTTGAAATATTCGCCTTCGGTTGTTTCTTCAATTACTACTACTTTACCATCTGCCGGAGCAATGATTTTATTTTCATCAAATACAAAAGTTCGTGAAGGAATTCTAAAAAACCAAATTACCCAAAGCCATAGCAGGAAGCAGATAAGATGAATGAACCAAAATAAAATTGGCAAACTATCTACTAGTGAATTAGAAGCCCAGCCAATCAATCCCCAAATAGCCGTAGCAATAAGAATATAATAATGTCCTTCTTTGTGAATGGTCATGAAAAAAATTTAGTGAGCAAAGATAATTTTTAAAATACAACTAATGGTAAAGGCGGCATAAAGATATAGGCATACCCAAAAGCAAAAGGAGTAGCGACTAATAAGGAATCAAATCTATCTAAGGCTCCGCCATGACCGGGCATCATAGTCCCGCTGTCCTTCAATCCAGCCAAGCGTTTCAATTTCGATTCCAATAAATCGCCCATCGTACCGGCTATAGCTGCACATAAAGCAAGTGCCATCCAGTCTATCATACGATAATAAGGTGCATAATAACCCCAAATAGCTGCGCCAATTAATGTTAGCAACACACCGCCCAGTGTCCCTTCCCATGTTTTCTTTGGTGATATTTTTGAAAAAGGAGTCTTACCTATAAACGACCCAACTAGATAAGCCATGGTATCATTCATCCATATCATCAAGATTAATGCTAATGGAATGCTCAAGCTCAAACTTCGAAGATATAAGAGCAGAATAATAGGCATTACGATATACAACATCGAAGAAGAAAACAAATTCCATTGCTGCATATTAATAGTTTCTTTCAAGATAGTGCTTAAGAATAAACTAGTTGTTATTACAATACCTAGTACAAGTAAACAAGTAGCTACCCATTGGTATTCCGATAGAAAAAGATGAAT
>CALMXV010000182.1 GCA_937871155.1 uncultured Taibaiella sp.
AACTCATTCCTGCAATGAAGTCTATTAAAGGAATTCATTTATTGGCAGGCAATATTGAGCATCGTCTTGGAGTTTTGTCTTTTTATGTGGATGATTTACACTATAATCTTGGAGTGAAGCTGTTGAATGATCGTTTTGGTGTTCAAAGTCGCGGTGGCTGCTCTTGTGCCGGCACTTATGGGCATTTCTTGCTTGGGGTCTCGATGGATTTTTCTAAAGGAATCACTTGTAAAATTGATGAAGGAGACTTATCTGAAAAGCCGGGATGGATAAGGATTTCCATTCATCCTACGATGACGGATCAAGAAGTGGATTATATAATAGAAGCTGTAAAGCAATTGGCGGCTCATCATAAAAAATGGTCAATTGACTATACTTATGACACTCATACCAACGAATACACTACTCAAAAATCAAATAAAGAAACTCAACACATGGTAGCTTCATGGTTTGATAATATCAGCTAAGAATCACCTAGAACGATAAACTCTTATTTTTTATAGTTCGTTTCATACAGTTGAATCCAATCTTTGACACTCATTTTGGTCATCAGCTCACCGATGAGTTGATAAGGTATGTCATTCATTTTTTTAAAGCGAATGCAGCTCTTGCCTATATCTAATTTTTGTTTGGTATGCTTGGGATATTCCTCTACAAACCATGCATACAATTTGGGGTCGGCATAGATACCCATGTGGTAAAAGTTGATGGAGTTTTTTTGGGAAGCAAGCCCAGCAAATGGTAAAGGTTCAATAGGCTTACAATGATACCCATCCGGATAAATGCTATGAGGTACTACATAGCCTAACCCACCATAACTGATAGCTGCTTCAAACCCTTTTGGAAGGTTGCTAATGATGACTTCATGAAGCTTATTAAAAGGTTCTTTTCTGTCTTCGGGAAGGTTGGTTAAGATTTCTTCTACAGTGTTTCCGGAGGCTTTCATGAGTTAAATATTTGAAATTTGTAAAATGGGTATTTATGATTTTGTTTTTGAATTAAACTCAATGTAATTATTCTTTGTTCACTTCTTCTCCTTTTTTAAAGTATCCCACTATATTTTCTTCGTGACATTCTTTGGTTCTGACTTTGATTTCATTCTTGGTAACATAATTAGGTGCATAGAAGCAACAATCATTTTAGCAATTTGTACGTGATGTTTTTCTGAAGCACCCATGACGGATAATTGAATGTTTTAAGAAAAGAAACTTACAGTTGCCACCACTCACTAAGTTGTTGTTTAAACTCATAGTCGGTCAGGTCAAATTTTACAGGAACAATAGAAGTGTAGCCATGTTTCAATGCTTCTACATCCGTATGGTTTTCTGTGTCAAGGTTCACAAATTTGCCGGTCATCCAATAATACTTTTCACCTCTTGGGTCGGTACGTTCATCAAACTCTTCCTGCCACTTAGCATAGGCTTGACGGCATAACTTCAGCCCTTTATAATCTTCAGGTTTTACCTTAGGTATGTTTACATTAAGCAATGTATGAGGGGGCAAAGGAGTTGATAGCATCTTTTGTATCACCTCTCTTACGATAGGAATACACAAGCTCATATCCGCATTAAAATTATAATCTAGAAAAGAAAACCCTACGGAAGGGATTCCTTCAATAGCCGCTTCCATAGCTGCTGACATCGTACCCGAGTAGATGATATTAATTGCATGATTCGCTCCATGATTGATTCCGCTTAGGCAAATATCCGGTTTGCGATCCAGTACTTTATCTCTTGCCAATTTCACACAGTCAACAGGCGTACCACTAGTCTGCCAGCTTTCCACTCCTTCAAATAATGGCGTTTGATGCAGTCGTAGGGGTTGTCCGATAGTGATAGCATGACCCATGCCGGATTGAGGGCTGTCTGGTGCTACCACTACTACTTTGCCAAATTCTTTAGCTACTTCTATTAAAATTCTTATCCCGCTTGAGGTAATTCCATCGTCATTAGTGACAAGTATTAATGGTTCTTCTTTGTTAATTTTACAAATTTA
>CALMXV010000183.1 GCA_937871155.1 uncultured Taibaiella sp.
CGCCGATATATAAGTCAACGGCACGCCAATAGTTCGTAGCTTCTTTAGAGGCAAAACAGGTATCATTATGAGGGTCCATAAAGCGTAGGAAATACCAACTACTACCGGCATATCCTGGCATGGTACTCGTTTCCCTTCTCCCTTCAGGTGTATTTACCCAGTTGGAGACATTGGCTAACGGACCTTCTCCTTCTGCTCCTGGTTTATAATGCTCCACCATTGGAAGTTCTATAGGTAAATTGGTGGCTGCATCATTCGAATGTGAAGGCAATTCATTTACTGCATAAGGAATTCCATTTTGATAAACGATAGGAAATGGCTCGCCCCAATATCGCTGACGGCTAAAGCCGGCATCTCTAAGCTTATAGTTTATTTTCTCTTTGCCCACCTGCAATTTTGCTAATGCCTCAATTACTTTTTTAGCTGCAACTGGTATGGTATCGCCATTGATGAAATCACTATTTTCAAGGATGGCTTCTTTAGCTGCGTAGGCTTCTTCATCCTTATAAAACGAACCAAAAATATTGGTGATAGGAATATTGAAATGCTTTGCAAAGGCGTGGTCTCTACTATCACCACAAGGCACCGCCATAATAGCACCCGTACCATATCCTGCTAATACGTATTCTGATATCCAAATGGGGATTGGCTTTTTACTAAAAGGATGTAAAGCATACGAACCCGTAAAGGCTCCTGTTACTTTTTTTGTTTCTGCCATTCGTTCACGTTCAGAACGGCTTTTCACATAGGCTATATAGTTGTTGACAGGCTCTGCTTGCTCCGGTGTGGTTAATGAAGCTACCAATTCATGTTCCGGTGCCAACACCATAAAGTCCACACCAAATAGAGTATCTGGTCGGGTGGTAAAAACCTCGATAGTACTTGATTGATGTTCCACTGCAAAGGTTACAGATGCACCACTACTCTTCCCTATCCAATTTCGCTGCATCCCTTTCATAGACTCGCTCCAGTCAAGCGATTCCAAACCGCTAAGTAAACGATCTGCATATTCAGTAATACGCAAAAACCATTGGCGCATTTTCTTACGTTCTGCCGGATGCCCACCTCTTTCTGATACCCCATTGACCACTTCATCATTCGCCAACACGGTACCTAATGCTTCGCACCACCACACTTCAGCATATCCTTGATAAGCCAAACGGTATTGCATAATAATGGAACGCTGCTGTGCTGTATCAAATGAGTGCCATTGCTGTGCATCAAATTTTAGTTGTTCGTCTTCTGGGCAAGCAGCATAAGGGTTTCCTTCTTTTTCAAATAATGCTATCAACTCCTTAATCGGTCTAGCCTTTTGTGCATTTCTATCAAACCAAGCATCAAATAATTGTAGAAAAATCCACTGTGTCCATTTGTAATAGTTCGGGTCGTTGGTGCGTACTTCTCGCTCCCAGTCATAACAAAACCCGATGTTATCAAGTTGTTGCTTATATCGAGCAATATTTTTTTCGGTTGTAGTAGCAGGATGTTGTCCTGTTTCTAAGGCATATTGTTCGGCCGGTAACCCAAAGGCATCAAAACCCATCGGGTGAAGGACATTAAAGCCTTTCATTCTTTTATATCGTGCATAAATATCCGATGCTATGTACCCTAATGGATGCCCAACATGCAATCCGGCTCCGCTAGGATATGGGAACATATCAAGGATATAATATTTGGGACGAGTCGTATCGTTGGTAGTTTTATAAACGTGATTTTTCTTCCAATATGCTTTCCATTGCTGCTCTATCTCTCTAAACGAATATTCCATAAAGTGTTTTAAAATTGGGTGGTAAAATTAGGGAATGAAACTTGTGGTTGTAAATTTTTTGTTGAAAAGCCCAATGCGCACAAGGCAACAAGACAAATTTGAAAAAAGCTACTTTGCTTCAACCTAAAAATTGACTTTGGGAAACTTATACTTCCCTTAGATGATATTATTTTCTTTGGCGTACATCAACAGCCCAACGATAGTTTTGTTTTGCACTTTTCGAAGCA
>CALMXV010000184.1 GCA_937871155.1 uncultured Taibaiella sp.
TACTAGCTTGCTTACGCCTGCTTCTTGCATGGTGACACCGTATATCACATCCACGGCTGCCATAGTTTGCTTGTTGTGAGTGACGATGATGAATTGCGAGTTGTCTGAAAACTTACGAATCATCTGGGTGAATTTACCTACGTTGGCATCATCCAATGGGGCATCTACCTCGTCAAGAATACAAAAGGGCGCGGGCTTGATAAGATAGATGGCAAAAAGAAATGCTGTTGAGGTCAATGTTTTCTCACCACCCGAAAGCTGTGTAAGCGTGCTTGGTCGCTTGCCTTTGGGTTGTGCATATATCTCAATGCCGCTGTCAGCAACGTTTTCGGGGTCGGTAAGGCGAAGGTCGCAGGTATCCTCTTCGGTGAATAATGCTTTGAACACTTGAATGAAATTTTCTCTTACGCTTTCGAATGTTTCTTTAAACTTAGTATTGGCGGTGTTTTCCACTTCTTCTATGGTAGCCAAGAGGCTTTCTTTAGCATTGACCAAATCTGTTTTTTGCTCTACGATAAAGTCATGGCGGAGTTTCATTTCGGTATAAGCTTCTATAGCGGTTGGGTTGATTTCACCCATGTTGTCGAGGCGTTTTTTAATGCGCTCACTATCTGCCAAAAGCTCTTCTACGGGCTTGTCGTTGCTGCGTTCTTGGTCGATGATATCATCAAGGTTTACCCGAAACTCAACATGAAGGCGTTCTTTAAGCCCTGCTAAGCGAAGTTTCATTTCGTTGAGCTGTTCTTTGATACCATTAAGCAATGTGTCGGCTTGTTCTTTTTCTCTTCGCTTTTGTCCTAGTAATCCTTCTTGTGTAGAAAGATTGTTTCGGAATTCGTAATAAAGGCGATCTTTTTCGTTGAGTGTTTTTTCGTCGGTATCTTTTTTAGAAAGCAATTCATAGAGTTCCGTATCGCCACCATGTAGCCTTCCTTCGGTTTCGGTAAGCTGAAGAACGGTTTGTTGTAGCTGTTCTTTGTTAGTAGTGATTTGTTGTTGAAGGTCGGTAAGCTGTTTGTTACGAAACTGACGTTCTTGAGCAATGCTTTCTACCTTGCTTTGTTGTTTGGTATAAAAGATGTTTTGTTGATTGTATTCTTGGGAGGCTTGGTTGAATTGTAATTCTACGGTTTGGAAGGCTTCTTCTGCTTGATGAATGGTTGTTTGAGCAGCTTTCAACGTTTCATTAATATCGTCTAAGAGGTCACGAGTAGCAGCGATATCATCATTGGTTTGTGCTAGTTGGTCTTCTAAGTCTTCTATTCTTTTGGTGCCGGCTTGATTGAGGTGGTCAAAGTTTTCCATTCGGTTGCTGATGTTGAGAATCGCATTCTCCAGCTTGTTGATGGCTTTGCGGGTCTCTTCAATGGCTCGGTCATTGAGTTCTTGATGGAATCCGGTAATTTTTGCTTGGGTAGCCGTGATATAGGTTTTGAGCTCGGTAGTAGCTGTGGTGAGTGTAGCTATTTCTATTGCTAGGCGTTCTAGGTTTTTAGCACGGCCTATTTTGTTTCCTTCAAACAATCCTACAGAACCACCGCCCACCGTATATTTGCCACGGATAATCTTACCGGATAACGCTACAATCTTTTGTTGGTCATTAGCTGCGGATAGTATGTCTTCTTCCTTAGTAGCTATCCATACATCTCCTAAAAGATGCTGGGCTAGTGCTTGGTATTGCTCGTCAATGGTAATCACACTTAATGCGGGTATCAAACCATTGGTAGCGGATGAGGTGGTTGAAGTGGTTGTTTCAATTTGGTCAAGGATAAAAAAGTTTGCCTTTCCTTTATTGTTGTTTTGTAGAAGATGTACTGCTTTTACTGCTTCTTGAAGATTGTCAACAATGTAATAGTTCAAATAACTATCTAAGAGGTTTTCGAGTGCTGTACGATATTCATTTTGCACTACAAATACATCAGATAATAATGGGGCTTTATTATTCCAGTCTTGATTTTTCTTAAGGAATTTGATACTATCCGGATAGCCTTCTAAGCTTTCCACTAAGGATTTTAACAGGTCATGTTCGTTACGACGACTGTCTAATTTTCTGTTTTGCTCTACCAATTCTGCACGGAGTCCTTCCAGCTGTTCTTGGCTTTCTAATATTTTTCCTTTTACGGCTTCTTGCTGCTCTATAAGGTCTTGAAGCTGCTGTTGGGCATCGGTAAGTTGATGAGCAGTTTCTTCTTTTTCGTTGTTGAGTTGAATGATTTGGCTTTTTCGTTGGTTGTTTTCATCTTGTACTTGTTGCAATGAACGTTGAAGGTTCATCACCGAAGTATCTGCAACGGCTACTTTTTTTTCTGCATCAAACTGGCTTCTTTGGCGTTGTTGA
>CALMXV010000185.1 GCA_937871155.1 uncultured Taibaiella sp.
TCTTGATGTTCTATCGGTATAAAATTTTCCACCTTTGCGGAGGAAGGGTCGATACTAGGATCTAAATAATCATACTTCAATAAAGAGTCTTTAACAAAAGGAATATGATGTATATAGCTTTCAAATCTTCTTTTCGTATAGCCTTTCAAAATGGGAGATTGAAAGTAGGGGTCAGTGCCAAGAGCTATTGTTTTAAACCCTTTTCCCTTAGCTAGTAGATAGCTGTAATAAATATTTTCCGTACTATGCCTTGCAAGAGGTTCTATAAAAATATTTTTTTGTGGTATGCCTAGTTGGAGCGCGTATAAAGCCATAATCTTCGATTCTTTATAAGGGGAATAAACAGCATCGCCTGAATAAATTATGTGTTTCACAAAGCCATTTTTATAAAGTATCCACGACCAGAGTACACGAGATTTCATCACTCTATCCCATTTGCCGTTTTCAAAAGGAATTCCTGGAACTATTAACACATCAATTGGGAAATACTGCTGTGTATGTTTAAATTTCTTTGTAGCATTGATATCTGCTTCTTTACCCATATAGTTCCCTATAGAAACACAACTTGAAAATAAAGATAAGATAATGATGGCAATGTAAGTTGTTACAACTTGATATTTATTAATAGTCATACAGCAGCATCTCTATTGAGGTTCATTTCAAAATAAAGTTATACTTCAAAATAATAACTCATTATTCTCATAATTGATAAGGAAATAAGTAGCAAGATGGGTTGCAACCTAAATGAAGAATAACACCGGAGAAATTAAAATATACTCATATTATTTGTTGCCTACTTTTAGTAGAATTGCTTCTAAAACTTGAAAGGTAATTGGGCAGACGGTTGTATTTTTTACAGTAAGCGAAGGCCGGTCTAAAAGGACATCTTCATCAGTATAAGGATATCTTGCGCAATCGCTTGGTCGGTCATCATATATTTTACAAGTATTATCCTCGTTTAAAAATGGACATGGATTTCTTTGTGTTACATAATCATTCTCCTCGTCAAGTTTTAAAAAACGTTGTATAAGTTCTCCTTCTTTAATTTTTAGCCTCTTTGCTATTCGTTTTATATCGGGCTGTTTAAAACGTGGTGAATGGTTCTTACAACAATTACCACATTGTAGGCAATCTATTTGAGCAAAAGCTGTATCGTGAAGTTCTGGTAATAAATCAAGAACTATATTGCGAAGTTTCTTGCTTCCAGGTAAGCTAATTTTTTTTAAAAGCTGCTGATAGTTTTTTTGATGTGCTTGAGCAAATTTTTCCCAATTGGCTGGTAGCATTTGAAACGGGGGAGTTTAAAAACGAAAAGCCGCAAGCTAATGAAAGCAAGCGGCTAAAGCTAATTATAATGTAAGATTATGCTATTGCATTAATTCTCTTAATGATACCAGATTTAAGATTACTCGCTTTATTTTTATGAATAACATTGCGCTTAGCAAGTTTGTCAATCATAGAAATAACTTTAGGAAGAGATTCCTGAGCTTCTGTTTTATCGGTAACTGCTAATAACGCACGAATTGCATTACGGGTAGTTTTTCCATAATAACGATTATGCTCACGACGCTTTTGACTTTGGCGAATATCTTTCTTGGTTGCTTTATGGTTTGCCATTTTTATTATTCTCTTTTGAAAGGATTGCAAAGGTAAGTAAATATTTTACCTAAACAAAAAAAATTACATACTCATTTCTGAAAATAGAACTTTGGATCGTTTGGCTAGAAATTCTTTTCTATCAATAAAGTTATCAAGCTTTTCTTTAGGGATGCGAAGACTATAAGATTCTTCTTCGTATGCATCCATCTCAAACATCTCGTAATCAGGATTCCATCTATCAAGTAGTTTTTTCTCAATATTCAAATCCTGAGATATTAAGTCTAGGTTCAGCTTTTCTTTAATTTTTACAATTGCCATTAATTTCAGCTCTTCATTGGTGAATTTGGGTTTGGGAGGTTCTTTCTTTATCACTTCATGACCAAAACTATTAGTAGAAAAATTAAATCCTTCTGGCATTTTCTGTCCTATATATCCATTCAGTTTTTCAAAGATTGAAGCAGTAGCAATGAAGGCTAGTACATGACCTTGTGTTTCTTTGGGCAAATATTTTTTGATATCCCAAAAACTATTACTGCCTGTGCGTTGCATAGCTCTTTGCACAGGAGTTGGCCCGCTATTATAGGCAGCTACTACCAATAGCCAATCATTTAGCTCAGCATACAGATAGTTTAAATATTTTGCGGCGGCAGTTGTTGACTTGTACCAATCGGTTCTGTCATCTCGCTTTCCATTAACTGTAAGCCCCATCATTCGTGCTGTTGATTCCATAAACTGCCATGGGCCTACCGCCCCTACTGGAGAAACAGCATTGTGATTTAATGCAGATTCAATCACCGCCAAATATTTTAATTCTTTAGGGATGTCATGCTTTTGGAGCACGTTGTCAATTAAAGAAAAACGTTGATTGCTTTTGCCACGTACATGATGTAATGTCCTATTATGAGCACTCATGTATTTGCGTGTGTACTCAATAACATATTCATTCATGGGGCCAAAATATCCCTTTTCGCCAGCAAGTGGAACCGTCATTTTTTGTTTACGAACT
>CALMXV010000186.1 GCA_937871155.1 uncultured Taibaiella sp.
AGAGAATGGAACTATCGCCCATTTTGCTTCACTTAAAATATAATTGGTAACCTCTGTCTGCGCCAACAAAGTCTTTTCCGGAGTATGTTTACCTACTAAATCTATGGAAACAGTAAGATACAATGCTGCTTGTGGAGCAATAGCATCCACAGGATATCCTTTTGCTTTAATCGTATAAAGCCATCATATAAAAGCTGTAGCCGTTCATGAAGCCCTTCTTTAAATGGAATTAAGTACTGATTGACCGCCTCTCTATTTTGTAAAAATTTTGCCGTGGCTTTTTGTTCTGCCAATGGCGCCCAAGCACCTATATGGCTTAGGAAAGCTTTCATCTTGGCAATAATTTTAGCGGGTCCCAAAGCCCATCCTACACGCACACCGGTTGCCGCAAAAACCTTTGATATACCATCAACAAAAATGGTATAGTCTTTCATTTCCGGACGTAACGAAACAGGATTATAATGTTGGGTATCACCATAAGTCAGCATCCAATACATTTGGTCATACATCACATAAAGCTTCTTCTCATCATCAGCTCTTTTATGGTTTTCTTGAATGACTAAGTCGCATATCTTACCAAGCTCCTCTTTTGAAAAAGTAGTACCTGTAGGGTTTTGAGGCGAACAAAGACATAACAAAACGGCTCCGGAAAGATGCGGAGCCAGCTCCGCCGCAGTAGGCATAAAAAGATTTGCCGCTTGTGCTTCTACATTGCAGTGCGCCCCCCAATTGAGATGTGTATAATGGTTGTTGTTCCATGATGGTGATGCATAAACCACTTTGTCTTCTTCATCTACAATGGTTCTAAAAACAGTATAGATTAACGGACGACCACCACTAGCAATTTGTACTTCTTCTAACGCATAGTTGAGCCCTTCATAATCGTTGATAAAATCTAGCACTGCTTCACGTAAGTCTTTTACACCATCACCAGGAGGATAATTGGTTTGATGATTTTTGTAAGCATCAATGATCGCCTCTTCTAATGCTTGAGGGATGGGAAATATTTTGGGGTCAAAATCTCCAATTGTGTAATTATAGATTTTCTCTCCTTTAGCTATTCTTTCATTGATTTCGTTACCTAGTTTCACGATTTCTGAACCGATTAACGAATCTGCCAGTATGCTTAATTGGCTCATGGTTAAATGATTTTAGTACGTTTTATAAAAAGAGTGATAGCAATAGGACTGAATGATAAATATAAAATATTATAGCTTGAAATTATAATAAAATTTGAAACAGGATATTGACCATTACCCAAAAAGAATCCTCTTACTTATGCCACTTTATCGATAAATTCTCTTAGTAAAATTTTGAAAATCCTTAGGGCTTAGTATCTTTAATGAAATTTATTAAATCATATTTCCAAATGAAAAAGATAATTATTTCTTGTTTAATAACGATGGCTGCATTTACAATTATAGGGTGTAACAATGGTGCTTATGATGCGAATCCTAAATCTAACAATAGTGGAACTCCCAATCCATTGGATCCCAAAAATGATACTACCTCTACTACTATCCATACTTCTTTTTTAGAATTGAACGCTGCTTAATTCGTTTTAAGCTCAAGATTTTTTTAAATAATCTAACTTAAACTCAACTTTAATCTTTCATAGGTTTTGGTTGAGTTTTTTTTAGTGCTTAGATGCCATCAACCATTTCTCTAATTCTTTCACGCCCTCTGTTGCAGGCATTTGAATAGGAATGATATCCGAATGAGATAGTGAAGGAATTTGCTTGTCGATTACATATTTCGGTACATTGGGCGATAAAAAATTCATTAATCCTGCTGCGGGATACACCAACATCGAAGAGCCAATCAAAACAAAAATAGTAGCGGCTTCTATCATTGGAATTGCAATTTCTATCATAGGAACCGGCTCTTCAAACCAAACAATATTTGGACGAAAACGCCCACCATCTTCAGCCATTTCATCAAGCTTCATATCTTCCTTAATAGGATAAACCAAGGTTTCATTTTTCTCACTTCTTCGTTCAAAAATACTCCCATGAAGATGTAATACATTTTTAGAACCTGCACGTTCATGTAGGTCATCTATGTTTTGAGTAATCACTTGTACCTCAAAATGCTTTTGTAATGCGGCAATGCCAAGATGTGCTGCATTTGGCTGTGCCGCTAAAATATTTCTCCGACGAAGGTTGTAAAAATCCAAAACCAGTTGAGGGTTTCGTTTCCAAGCACCGGGTGTGGCTACCTCTTCTATCCGATGATTTTCCCAAAGCCCATCACTATCTCTAAAAGTCTGTATGCCGCTTTCTGCACTAATACCTGCGCCGGTTAATACAACTAGTTTCTGTTTAACCATATCGGTTCAAATTTAAAAGAAAATATAGTAGAAAA
>CALMXV010000187.1 GCA_937871155.1 uncultured Taibaiella sp.
TGGATTCAACATCTCTAGAGTTTTTACCATTATTCGCCCGAAAGACTTTGAAGCTTCTAGAAACAAAATTTGGTAGCTTCATTTTGGTTTAATTAAAAAAGTGCTTTGTATTGATTGACACAAAGCACTTTTTTTTGTTTTCTTATAAAGCAACTAAATCGGCAATAGCTTGGATTGATATAGAATTCTGCCGTTACTCTCTAGTTTAATAATATAAAGCTGTAGCTGTTGAGGCATTTCTAGTCTTACCTGATTATTACCCTTTTTTAGTTGAACGGTTTTCTTTTCAATAACTGACCCATTCATACTTGATAAAGACAAATTTGCTGTTGCTTGTTGGTCGATATTGGCATTGATCACTAATGAAGAACCTTGTTGGTAATGATAATTATGAAATTCAGGTGATGTTGTTTTTACTTTTATGGTTTTATAATAATGGGTAGAACCGTCAACATCTGTTTGCATAATTCTGTAAAATGTTTGACCATCATAAGGGGCTTTATCTACAAAACTATATGCTGCAAGATTGCCATTAGAAGGGATCTTGTCTGCTAAACTTGAATAGGAAATACCATCAGGGCTCTTTTCAATCGTAAAGAATGCATTGTTAGTTTCATTAGCTGTAGCCCATTCTAATTCTACATTTCCTTGATGATGGTTGCCTATAAAATATAACCATGTTATTGGCAGTGTAGATTCTGTAATGGTAAGTGAAGTAGATACAACTTGATCACCTGAGCTATTTCCATTTCCATTTACAGTATTGAGCGCTGTATAAAATTTTACTGCACCGGTACCTAATGTCGGTGCTGTCCAAGGAATGTTTACTTGCGTTGTCAGCTTTGATAGTTTAGTAGTGTGCTCTACATAGTTTCTGCCATTTAATAAAACGTTAGTTGTATTGACAGGTACGGTTCCCCAGTTATTAATATTGACATTTGTAACGCTTGTAGCACAAGTAGTTTGAAACCCAAACCCACCATTTGTAGCAGTTAATAACGATGCAGAGCGTGTAAGTCGAAGCGTATAACTATTTCCGGGAATGTAAGAAGTAACCTGTGTAGCACCTGAATATAATTGAAGGCTAAGAGTGGCATTGTAATTACTGCCGGTACCATGACAGTTAGTACAAGTGCCTGCATCAAAGCTAGCGCCCGTGACATTGGCGGAGTAGGTTCCTGCTGGGCCAGTTGCAGAGTGAATTGATATGACGGCAAAGCCTATAAGCAATCCAACAACAATTAAATTTTTAGTAAAAATTTTCATAAACATCATTTTTTATTGTTCGTATTAAAATTATTTGATGAGATTCTTTATTTGATGAAGAACTGTAATGAACTAGGAAAAATGGATGTTGAATCGGAAATAAAAATTTAATACCGCCCAATTACCTCCTCAATATTTTCATTTAACAAGAAACATTAGTCCTTAAAAATTCCTTCTTTATCTCATTATTTCCTTATTCGTTTACTAGGCTAGAGTAATTATTATTTCTTTTAAATAATCTTGTTATATCAATCATTCAAAAAAAATATTCTTATGGTAAAATCTTTATTTCTTAAACGTGTCTGTGGATTAGGCTTAGTACTACTAAGTACTTTTGTAAATGCCCAAACAAAACATACCGTATTGGTAGGTGATAGCTTTTTCAATCCTGCTTCGTTGAACGTTAAGGTAGGTGATACCGTTTCTTGGTCGTTTATTGGCAATATGCAGAATCATACTACTACTAGTTCTACCATTCCATCCGGAGCGGCAAGCTGGGATCAACCAATTAATACTGCCAATTCTACTTTTAATTATGTAGTTACAAAAGCGGGTACCTATAACTTTGTTTGTACACCACATGCATCTTTTATGAAAGGTACTATTACAGCTACTGTTCCTACAGAAGTCGCTAACATTTACCTAAATGAAACATACATCTACCCAAATCCAGCTAATAACAGAATAACTATTGCTTCTACGGTTTCTCAAGTAACAGTTATAGATATACAAGGTCGTATTGTACTAACATGGAACAAAGAGGCTTCATCTAATTCAATAGATGTCTCACATCTTTCTAAAGGGACATACATTCTAAACCTTCAAGTAAAGGCTCAAAATAAATTAGAAAAGCTTATCATCATAGAATAGGGGTATCGTGATCATAAGGCAAGCCATCTTTCTTCGTTGAGAGGTGGCTTTATTTTTGTAAATACTATTAAATAAAAAAACTCTTTATAGTATTACGTATAAAGAGTTTTTTTTAGTAGTTCCACCAGGATTCGAACCTAGACTAACTGAACCAAAATCAGTTGTGCTGCCATTACACAATGGAACTATCCATAAATGGGATGCAAATGTAAACATTAAGTTTAAATAGCCAAAAATTCAATTCTATATTTTTAAAAAAATATTTCTTGTTCTTTCATAAAAAACTTCTCAAAAAGAGAATCATTCGTGGTAATCTCATTTTTAGTATTTAGGTTTGTACGTCTTTTTGTTTTCCCAAAAATCCAACACTTTACTATATGTCTGTAGCGGCAAATCCCCGCGCACTTGTTATAAAGTTAATGTTTATCGGCACGGCTGTTGTGATTCTATTGCGGCTACTTTTCTTACAGCTTTTTGAAGACAAGTATAAAATAATGGCTGATGATATAGCCATTTACAAAAAGGTAGTTTTCCCCCCAAGAGGTACCATATTAGATAGAAAAGGAAAGACCATGCTCTATAATAGACTGGCTTTCGACTTAACCGTTACTCCGAATAAAATCAACAAAAACCTTGATACTACTGAGCTTTGCAATGCGTTAGGTATTGATAAAACACAGTTTAATAAATTGCTTCAGCGTGTCATTATTAAAAATGGTTATCGTCGCCCTGGTACCTTCATTGAGCAACTGTCTGATGAACAAACTGCACGTTTTAAAGAAAACATGTACCTATTTGATGGCTTTGAATTATTGGAAAGAAGTATAAGAGAGTATCCAAACTCTAGTGCAGGCTTAGTTTTAGGATATGTAGGTGAAGTCTCTCCTGGAATGTTGAAACGCGATAGATATTCTTCTTATACCCAAGGGGACTATGTAGGTATGAGTGGACTAGAAAATGGTTATGAAGAAGTTTTACGTGGTACACGAGGCGTTTATTTCTATGAAAGAGATAATCATAATCGGCTTACTGAGTCTTATAAAAAAGGCTCAATGGATACACAAGCAATCGCCGGTAGGTCATTAGAGCTTTACCTAGATGCAGAAATTCAAGAATATGTAGAAAAGCTCATGAAGAACATGGTGGGAAGTGCTGTAGCCATCGACCCTAAAACAGGCGGTATCATTTGTATGGTGAGCGCTCCTAGTTATGACCCAAACCTACTTAGAGGGCGTGACCGTTCTAAAAATTATGCTGCACTAAACAATGATTATAAAAAACCTCTTTTTAATAGAGCCACTCAAGCGGCTTATCCACCAGGCTCTACTTTAAAGCCTATGACGGCTTTAATTGCATTAGATGTTGGTGTTATCACACCTTCCTTCGGATACCCGTGTGGTGGCGGCTATTATGCTTGTGGAAAACGAATAGGTTGTACTCATAGTGGTGGTGGTCATGCTGCCAATCTTCGACTAGCACTTGCCTATTCATGCAACTCTTACTTCGTACACATCATGCGATTGATAGAAGATGCTAAAAAGTTTGGGAACGTAAAACGAGGCTTAGAGGCTTGGCATGACTATAGTTGGAATTTTGGTTTTGGACACCCAACAGGTATAGATATCCCTTATGAAAAAGGTGGAATACTTCCAGACTCTTCTTACTATAATAAACTTTATCATGGCTCTTGGAATTCTTGCACCAATTTATTTGTTGGTATGGGGCAAGGGGAAATTTCATTGACCCCTTTACAAATGGCAAATGCTATGTGTATCATTGCCAATCATGGATATTACTATACACCACATTTTGTAAAGTCAATTGGTGGTAATCCAAAGGATACCTTATTGACTCCTTACTTAAAAAAACATAAAGTAACTAGAATCTCTGATAGTTCTTTTGCCATTGTTGCTCTTGGTATGCAAGATGTAGTAACCCATGGAACCGGCAAAATAGCCCAGCTTCCTAATATTAATATTTGTGCAAAAACAGGTACTGTAGAAAACAAAGCTGCAATTGATGGTGTAGCAGTAAAAATGCAAAACCACTCTGCATTCGTTGCTTTTGCTCCTCGAGAAAATCCAAGAATCGCTGTAGCGGTGATGGTAGAAAATGCAGGCTATGGCGCTACTTGGGCCGGCCCAATAGCCAGCCTTATCATTGAAAAGTATTTGACGGACTCCATTTCTACAAAAAGAAAATATTTAGAAACGAAACTGATGAATGCCAATCTTATTAACCCGTACTTGCCTAAAATAGAAGCAGCACAACGCTTTAGAGATAGTATGAGATATGAAATGCGATTGGTAAATAAAAAATTAGAAGAACGAGAAAAATATGTGAAAGACTCATTATTAATCCGACATTATTTCGAAAAAATATATGGCAAAAAACTCCCTTAGGTTTTAAATGGCAAAAGAAAACACCTCTTCTTTCAATAGGATTGATGGCATTACCCTCTTGCTTTATTTTATGTTAGTAGCTATTGGCTTACTCTCCGTTTTTTCTGTAGAATATAGAAGCGCCGACCCCAATCTATTTGCCATGAGTAAAGGGTTTATGAAGCAATTTATGTTTTTTGGAGTTGCGATATTTGTTGGTGTTATTATCTTTTTTACAGACAGTAAATTCTTTTCTTCATTCGCCTATTTATTTTATGCTATTGGAATATTCTTATTAATCATTACCATTTTCTTAGGCAAAGATGTAAAAGGGTCACACTCATGGTTGGGTGTTGGTGGCATTGCTTTTCAGCCGGGCGAAGTATCTAAAATCTTTACGGCATTAGCACTTTCAAAATTCCTTTCCTCACCTGATACCAATTTTAAAACCCTTAAACATCGATTAATAGGTACAGGCCTAGCCTTGCTTCCCTGCGCTATCATTATCCTTCAAGACGAAACCGGTTTGGCACTAGTTTACTTTTCATTTTTCTTGGTAATGTATCGCGAAGGTCTTCCCAACATCGTCATGATTATTGCAATCTCCATAATAGTATTGACGTTGGCATCCTTGCTTATCGATAAGGCAATTTTACTTTACATTATTTTGGGGTTAACTTTAATTGCTGCTTATTTTATTCGTCATGCTTTAAAACGCGACATGGGAGTAAGAATCATTTTGATAGGCATCTTTTCCATTTGTATTTTGTTTTCTCAAGTTGCAGTTCCATTTGTATTCACCCATGTCATGAAAGGATATCAGGTAGATAGAATATACTCTATGATAGGACGTGAAGTGCCGGAAGATTATCAATCAAAAACAACTGAAGGAGGAAAGAAAAAATCAGGCAATGCCTCTGATTATAATGTTACCCAATCAAAAATAGCTATTGGATCGGGTGGCTTATTGGGTAAAGGTTTTTTAAATGGTACATCTACCAAAAACGATTTTGTACCAGAGCAAAATACCGACTTTATATTTTGCGCAGTAGGTGAACAGTTTGGTTTTGTTGGCAGCCTCATACTTATTGGCATTTATGTTTCATTGCTGTTTCGAATTATGTTTTTAGCAGAGCGGCAACGTTCTGCTTTTAGTAGGATTTATGGTTATTGTGTTGCTTCAATCTTTTTCTTTCATTTTGCTATCAACCTATCAATGACTATAGGGTTAGCGCCGGTGATTGGTATAACTTTGCCATTGTTAAGCTATGGCGGTTCTTCACTTTTATCCTTTAGTATTTTACTTTTTATATTGCTAAGACTTGATGTAGATCGACAAGCGATGATTCGATAACAATATTTTTATGACATCCATTTTCCCATTATCAGAAGGGGTTTTCACTATTGGTCACGATAAAATATTTCGACCTTTTGACCCACAAAAAGATAACTTAAACGACCGACCTATTGGCTCTTTATTAGTTGAAGTACAGCCTTTCCTAATAGTAACTGAATCAGATGTTATGTTATTTGATACAGGGCTAGGTTTTGAAATAAATGGTGAACTACAAATACATCAAAACCTAAGAAACCATGGGTATCAGCCAGAAGATGTAACCAAGGTTTTCATGTCTCATTTACACAAAGACCATGCTGGAGGAGTATCCTATAAGAATCATATAGGCCAAGTAAAGCTTTCTTTTCCTGAAGCCATTTATTATGTGTTCAAATCAGAGGCTGATATAGCTATGCAAGATCATTCGCTTTCTTATATAAAAGAGGAAATAAGCCCTTTGCTCAACTCAGAACAGGTAGTATGGCTTAGTGGTGACTCTGGAAAAATAGATGCATCCGTCCAATTCTTTCATAGTGGTGGGCATTGTAAACACCATATTGTTTATTTATTAGATGATGGAACAGATAAGATTTTCTTTGGCGGAGATGAGGCGCCGCAATTAAAACAAATGAAAATAAAGTATGTTGCTAAGTATGATTATGATGGTAAAAAAGCAATGGAACTTAGAGAGCATTATGCTCAAAAGGGTAAAGAAGAAGGATGGAAATTTTTATTTTATCATGATGTAAAAATGCCGGTAGCTTCACTTTAATTTTTCTAATAAAACAAAAACGGTGCCCTTATTTAAGAGTACCGTTTTTTATATATACTTATGTTTATAGATTTACATTTAAGCCTAATTTAAAAAAGGCAATATCATAACCCAACTCTGTCCAGGCACCAAAGTTATTAGCAAAGTTATATTTAGCTCCTACAAATAAGCCGTAAGTTGGATAAACACTATTATAGTTGTTAGGATTGTAATAACCCGTGTTCTTATAATAAGTATCGTTATAATCAAATATTCTTAAGCCGGCCATAACGCCTGCATATGGATCAAACTTATTGTTCTTTTCTGCAAGAATGGTTAAATGCCATGTGCCTCTAACTGCTAAAACGACATTCGTCCATGTAGCTTTATATCCACCACTTGGGTAATTATATCTTGCAGAAACAAAACCTACCATACCACCTATACCTAAATTGCCCGGTCCGAGATTGTCTTTGATTCCGTGGTCAAAATACACCACACCAGCCGGTAATTTATTTACAGAGCCATAGTAGTTATAACTTACTCCTCCCAAGCCTATACCTAAGGCTATGGTGCTAGTTCCTTTGTGAAATGGGGTTTCAGCTTCCTCTTCTTTTTCTGCATTAGCAAAGACAGTTGTAAAGCAAAGAGAAAGTGCTGTGGTAGCTAATAAAATCTTCTTCATGGGCTTTTGTTTTTAGAGTTAAAGTTAATGTAGATTAAAGTTATAGTTTATTGATTATTTTATCAACAAGTCCGTATTCTAAAGCTGTAGCAGCATCCATATATTTATCTCGTTCTAAATCCAACAAAACCTTTTCGTATGGCTGACCGCTTGCTTCAGATAATATTTTGGCACCAATCTCTTTTGTTTTTTGAATTTCGATAGCTTGTATTTCCAAGTCGGCAGATACTCCTCTAAAGTACCCGCCAAAGGATGGCTGGTGAATCATTACTTGACCGTGAGGGAAAATTAATCGTTTTCCTTTCTCACCTGCTGCTAACATGATAGAGCCCATACTGGCAGCAAAGCCCATACAAATAGTACTAACCGGTGATTTAATCAAATTCATCACATCATATACCACCATGCCGCTTGTTACTGAGCCACCGGGACTATTAATATAAAACTTAATTTCTGCACCGGGTTTGTCTGCATCTAAAAGTAACAATTTTGTCACGGCTTCCTTTGCTGATTTATCATCAACAGGTCCCCAAAAATAGATGCTTCTATTTTTGAAAAATAATTCTTCTTGTTTTTTTATAAACAAGCTTCCGGGCTTTTCAGTGATTCCTTGCTCTTCCCCTTCTTCATCCTCATCTTCGTCCTCTTGAGTTATAAGTTGGTTTCTTAAATTATATAGATTCATTCGTTTGTTTTTTAAGCTTCTTTACTACTTTGTTTAATCTTGTGTTTCTATTTCGATTTGTTTGGGTTTACTTTCAATACTTCATCAATCAAGCCATACTCTTTAGCTTCATCAGCAAGCATCCAACAGTCTCTTTCGCTATCTTGTGCTACTTTCTCAAAAGACTGCCCCGTGTGTTCTGAAATAACTTGATATAAGTTTGCCTTTACTCTCTTCAATTCATTTACCGCTATTACCACATCTGT
>CALMXV010000188.1 GCA_937871155.1 uncultured Taibaiella sp.
CAGTACCATATTTAGGGTACGGGATACTTAAGTCTTTCAGCATATCACTAAAGCGACCTCTATCTTCAGCTATATCCATATTGTCAAACGAGGTACCTATAATCTTAACCCCTCTTTCATGAAGTCGTTTTGCAAGCTTCAATGCTGTTTGCCCGCCCAACTGAACAATCACACCATCTGGTTGTTCATGTTCTACTATTTCCCATAGATGCTCCCAATATACCGGTTCGAAATAAAGCTTATCGGCAATATCGAAGTCTGTGGAAACCGTTTCAGGATTGCAGTTGACCATGATAGCTTCGTAGCCACATTCTTTAATAGCTATGAGCCCATGTGTGCAGCAATAGTCAAATTCTATCCCTTGACCAATACGATTGGGGCCAGAACCTAAAACAATTATTTTTTTCTTTTGAGAAGGTATGCTTTCGTTGTGTAACATCTTTATGATTTACTGTTTTGAGATTGGGGTATCGCTACCATTAATAAATAAGCACTGTACTGCGGTAACCCAAAAAACTGAACAAAATTATTCAACAATTTTAAACTAATTCTTTTTATTCCTGAATTGGATACATCATTGTAATAACCCGGACGGATTTCAATCTGATAGCCACAGCTATTAAAAATCTTTTTGTATTCTGAAATAGAGAGAAGGCGCTCCGTCCAACTTGAAGATATAGGATCACAGGTATTGGTAGGATGGCTAGGTATGGGTGGTAGCGTTCCGTCTTTCAGATAATTAGTCACAGAGGATAGGATATCGGCTTTATTTTGCCCTCTAGTTCTTGTAATCAGATCTTCCAATGCTTCTGCAGGCAAAGATTGATGTGAAGAGGCGTTCTCAATTATTTTTCTACGAACCATACTAAAATTCATACCGGCATAAGGGTTATCTGTCGATGTTTGCAACGCATCCGTTTCTCCCCATTCATCTTCCCATTGCAATCGTTTCATGTGTATGCTTCGTAATGGATTTTCTGCAATAGCCCCTGTTGTAAATACAAGGATGGTATTAGGTAAAGCCGCTTTAAATTGAGTAAGCATCTTCTGTATATCGTACACATGCTCTATTACGTCGGTACTTACTAGTACATCCGGCTTACGATACGTTTCAAAAAATTCTGCTACGGCTTCTTCTTTACCATACCCTACTCTAACATTTGGAAACTCTAAATGGTTACAAATTTTTTGAGCATTCTCAACACAGTGCTGATGCATATCCATCATACTTACTTCTTGCCATCCGATAAGCTTAGCATAAGCACCAAACAAACCTTGCCCACAGCCAAAATCAAAAAAATGTGCCTGTTCTTTTTTCTTTGGAAGATAACGAAGTGCTTGTTGTAACACATGCCCCCAAAGTTTTACATAATAAGGTGCATCGTTTTGTAACCTAGTTAAATAGTTTCGATGATAATCACAGCATGTAATTATAGATGTAGGAATTTGTTGAAGTATAGTCGCAGGATTCATTATCTAGCTTACTCCATCTCCTTTTCAAACGTACTATAAAAATAAGGCGTCTTCGCTTCAAACTCTGCACTACAAGTATCCACCATTTTATAGACTCTTTTTATGCCTAATTTCTTACGGTATTCATAGACCTCGTCAGCGGTGCAGTCTTTTACAAACTCTGCAATTTGCTCATCACTAAAGCCCATTTTCTTCGCTTCCCACAATACATCAACCGGCACTTTATCCAAATGTTTAAATGAAGTAATTGTATTTTCTAGGTTGACGATATCTTGAATTTGATACAAAAACCAGCGATCTATTTGAGTAATCTCTCTAATAGTTTTTATAGAAATACCTGCAGATAACGCTTCTTTAATTCTAAAAATCCTATCCCATTGAGGGCGTTTTATATTTTCTAACAACTCTTCAGGTCGCATTCTGGCTGTGCTGATATGCGAAAGACCGATTGCATTGTTTTCTAAACTTTGACAGGCTTTCTGTAGGGCTTCAGGAAAGGTTCTTCCTATTGCCATTACTTCCCCTACAGATTTCATTTGTAACCCGAGGGTATCATCAGCACCTTTAAACTTATCAAAGTTCCAGCGAGGCATTTTAACGATTACATAATCTAATGCCGGTTCGAAATAAGCTGATGTAGTTTGGATAATTGGGTTTTGAAGCTCATCCAAATTATAACCTATGGCTAGTTTTGCGGCAATTTTAGCAATAGGATATCCGGTTGCTTTAGAGGCTAAGGCAGAAGAACGACTCACACGAGGATTAATTTCTATCGCAATGATTTCTTCATTTTCAGGATTTAAGGCAAACTGTACATTACAGCCACCTGCAAAATTGCCCAA
>CALMXV010000189.1 GCA_937871155.1 uncultured Taibaiella sp.
GATTGAAAACCCAGGTAGTTAATGCCTGTAAAAGTTGGGTAATCCATTTACTTTCCAGATAATTAGTATGCTTGCTTTTGGGAGCTGGCAACATACTGAATAGTGCAGGAATTAAAATGATAGAAATGACGAAGATGGCCATGATATTAATAAATGCCACGGCACCAAATTCTTTAAGCAACGTGCTTTTGGTAAAATAAAAAACACCAAAACCAATAGCGGCTGTTAGGTTGGTAAATAAGGTGATGATCCCCATTTTATCTACCATGTTCAAAAGTGCTTGTCGTTTATCACCATGAGCATTAAATTCAGAATGATATTTATTCAATAGATAAACACAGTTGGGAATGCCGATAACAACTATTAGTGGTGGAATCAATGCCGTCAATAAAGTGATTTTATATCCTAGCATATACATAGTAGCTTGTGACCACACTACCCCTGCCGCCACTACTAGCATTGAGGCTAACACCGCCATAAAAGATCGGAAGAAGACTGTAAGAATGATAGCCGTTAATAAGAAGGAAAGGGTAATAAACAGTTTCATTTCTTGCTGCACTTTAGTAGCCATCATGGTTCGAATAAAAGGCAAGCCTGAAAAATGAAAGTTGGTTTGATGCTTCTTTCCAAACGCATCGCAGAGTCGTTGTAAGTCATCTATAACACCTACACGTAATGGGGAGTTAATTACCTTTTTATTCATTCGTAATCCCATTAAGTAGGCACCTGTTTCGGGATTATAGAGCAGGCCATTATAGAAGGGTAGGTTGGTAAAGGTGGCTTGAAAAGCAGCTACATCAGGCTTTTCGCCCGGCGGTATCAGTCGAATAGCTTTTAATTTATCTGTAAGCGAATCTTTTTGAAGCGTGATGGCATTAGGTACACTCATAATGTTTTCTACACCATTTACCTTTTCTAGTTGTTGGGTAAGGGTTACATAATCATTAAAAAATTCAGGAGTGAAAAACTTGTCTGACTTCAAGCCTATTACTAAAGTATTTCCATCTTCTCCAAATAGTTTACGGAAAGATTGGTAAGTAATATATTCAGGGTTGTCCACCGGTACTGCACTTGCGAATTCATATGTCAACTGTACCTTAGTTGCAAAGTATCCGAATAAAAGGGTAAGCGAGGTGAGCAGTATTAGTAAGAATACTCTAAATCTAATGATAAAAGCCGCTAATCTATGCCACATGGAGTGTTGGTTTTTTTTAAAGCTTGCAAATGTACTTAAAAGGTAGTCTTTGGTTCTTTATGCGCACTACTATAATACAATATTTTGTAGCATATCTGATTTGTTCGGATAATCTGTATTGAAATGCAATCCCCTACTTTCTTTCCGGAATTGTGCGCCTTTTACAATTAAGTAGCCTACGGTAATCAAGTTACGAAGCTCCAATAATTGAGGCGATAATACAGTGGATTTATACAACTCTTCTGTTTCGGTGTGTAAGACATCCAGCCTTGTCATGGCTCTACTAAGACGAACATTATTCCTAACGATACCTACATAATCACTCATGATTTGCTTTAGTTCTTTCAAGCTTTGAGTAATTAATATCATTTCCTTTGGATAAGTAGTGCCTTGTATATTCCAATCAGGTAAGTTTTCTTTAAAACATAAATGTTCTATTTTATTGGCTACATCTTCAGCACAGCGATGCGCAAATACCAGAGCTTCTAAAAGAGAATTAGAGGCAAGACGATTGGCACCATGTAAGCCCGTACTCGCACATTCACCACAAGCATAAAAGTTTTTGATGGATGTACGTGCATAAGCATCTGTTTTTATTCCTCCACAACTATAATGTGCCGCTGGGGTTACCGGTATCATTGTTGTTGCCACATCTATTCCTATGGATAAACACTTTTCATAAATAGTAGGGAAATGCGTTTTGAAATTCTCAATATCCATATGTCTGCAATCCAGAAGGACGAATTCTGTACCTGAAATTTTCATTTCACTATCGATAGCACGAGCGACAATATCACGTGGGGCAAGGTCTTTTCGTTCATCATAGCGTTCCATGAACGCTTCACCATCTTTATTTCTCAGGATGCCACCATCTCCTCTTACTGCTTCAGTGATTAAGAAATTGGGGCTAACGCCTACTTCATATAATGCGGTTGGGTGAAATTGGATAAACTCCATATTTTCTATTCTACACTTTGCACGATAAGCCATAGCCACACCATCTCCCGTTGCAATTCTAGGGTTGGTAGTAGAACGATAAGCTTGTCCGTTGCCTCCAGCAGCCATCACAGTAACCTTTGAAATTATTTTTTCAATCTCATTGGTGTGAAGGTTTAAGGCATAGACACCATAACACTCAATATCGGGAGTAGATTTTGTAACTAGATAACCTAAATGATGCTGGGTGATGATATCTACTACATACCAATGGTTGAAGATTTTAATGTTGGGATAATGTGCTAAAGTTGCTACCAGTGCTCGTTCTATCTCATATCCGGTAATGTCTTTATGATGAAGAATTCTGTTTTCTGAATGACCACCTTCTCGTCCTCTTTTAAATTCACCTGTTGCATCTTTGTCAAAATTGGTACCCCAAGCAATCATTTCTTCAACGCGATCGCGCCCCTCTGTTATTACCATTTTAACGACCTCTTGATTACACAGCCCATCGCCGGAGATTAAAGTATCTTCAATATGTTTTTCAAAACTATCGTTGGTTTCATCATTCACGACAGCAATACCACCTTGTGCATATTTAGTATTGGTTTCGTCCGTATTTACTTTAGTAAGAATCGTGATTGTTTTATCTGGAAATCTTTGGGCTGTTTTTACTGCAAAGGTTAAACCGGCAATACCGGAGCCAATAACTAGAAAATCTGTTTGCATAGAAACGAAAAAGTAGAAAATTAAATCAAAGGTATTAATATCCGAAAAAGATGGGAAATGATAGCCATCCAATTTTACATTAAAAAAATAGGTTGCTTCGTAATTATTGAAGCAACCTATAACATAGTGATACGGCACATATAAATATGAAATCAGCCTTGTGCCAATTGTAGCTGTGGTGTTCTAAACTGTAATAACATATTGATGATATCTTTCTTTACAATGATACTATGGCTTGTTTTAAACCCTGCCATTAAAAAGCTAGTTATATCATCGAAGCGAAGCATGGTTCTATAAGCTCTTTGCTTGTTGAAGTATTGAATGGTTCTCTTTTTCATAGGTCTATTTCGTTTTAGTTGTTTTATTAATTGACAAACGAAATAGTCAACCCTCAAAAAGTCATTTTTAATTTTCGGGCAAAAAAAGTTTGATAAA
>CALMXV010000190.1 GCA_937871155.1 uncultured Taibaiella sp.
ACGATTCATAACAAAAGCCTTCTTGCCAGCTTTCGCAAAATCCTTATTCTTATACTTTGGAAATGCGGTACCTTATCGTATGCCGGTGATGCTGGTGTTTTTACAGCACTTCAGAATGGAGCATTTTCTTCATTTGATTACAACTTTATTGCTATCTGCTTTTTTATTGGTGCTACCGGTAAATCTGCTCAAATACCCTTATTTACTTGGCTTCCTGATGCAATGGCCGGCCCGACTCCGGTATCTGCATTGATACATGCGGCTACCATGGTTACAGCAGGTATTTATATGATTGCTCGTAGCAGTGCGTTATATAATCTAGCTCCTTTAGCTTTAGAAATTGTAGGATGGATAGGATGTGCTACAGCATTGTTAGCCGCTTCTATTGCCATAAAACAAAACGACATCAAAAAAGTTTTAGCCTATTCTACCGTTAGTCAATTAGGGTTTATGTTTATGGCTTTAGGTATGGGTGCTTATACAACGGCTGTTTTTCATGTGATGACACACGCTTTCTTCAAAGCCTTACTGTTCTTAGGCTCAGGCAGTGTAATTCATGCAATGGGAGGTGAACAAGATATCCGTAAAATGGGTGGGTTGGCTAAAAAAATGCCTATTACGAACCTAACATTTTTGATAGGATGTTTAGCCATTGCCGGTATTCCAGGGTTCTCCGGATTCTTCTCTAAAGATGAAATTCTTGCAGCTTCCTTTAGTCATAATAAAGTGATTTATGTATTAGGGTTGATAGGTGCCATGATGACGGCGTTCTACATGTTTCGTTTATATGCCTTGACATTTAAGGGAAGCTTCCGTGGTACACGAGAACAAGAACATCATCTTCATGAAAGCCCTATTGCCATTACAATTCCGCTGATTGTTTTAGCCATTTTATCTATAATAGGTGGCTTTGTAGGATTGCCTCCAGTTATTAGCCATGATCATACATTAGCTAATTTCTTAAGTACTGCGGTAACGAATGCCAGTAACCATGCTTTGGAACATAGTACGGAATGGATGCTACTAGGTATCTCTTCTGTGATAGCTATCGTATTTTCTATTACAGGTTTTGCTTCTCAAAAAAATCCAAAATTTGAACCCACCACCGGATTTGCAAAAGTGTTGGAAAACAAATGGTATATCGATGAGTTGTATGATACCATTATCGTGAAACCAATCCAAGCGATCTCTTGTTTAATGGAAAAATATACAGAGAAACACGGAATTGATGGTGCTGTAAATGGCGTAGGAAGATTGGTACAATGGGGAAGTGATCGTGTACGCTTGCTGCAAAGTGGGCAAGTAGGCTTTTATCTTTTTGCTATGGTAATAGGCATTACAGTTTTATTCTTAATTAGCTTCTTTAGATAATCCTAATGATTGTTTAACCCGTTTTTTTGTACTAGTTGCTATCTATAAAATAGCGCAAAGCCAATTCATAGCCTTGTAATCCTAACCCACTAATAGACCCAATACATTTGGAAGCTATAAAAGAAGTCTTTCTATAATCTTCTCTTGCCAACACATTAGAAATATGTACTTCTATCACCGGAATATTAATAGCGGCTATAGCATCTGCCAAGGCAACGCTAGTATGCGTATAAGCTCCTGCATTTAAGATAATACCTTGTACATTGTCTTTACATTGATGAATATAGTTGATAAGCTCACCTTCTATATTGCTTTGAAACACTGAAATAGTGCAATCAGGATAGGATGTTTTAAAGGTTTTAAAATAATCATTCAACGACTGGTACCCATAAATCTCCGGTTCGCGACTACCAATCAAGTTCAAATTAGGGCCGTTAATTATCGCTATGGAATTCATAAAACAAACTATTTTGCACCAAGTTAATAAACTGCTTATAATTTAGAAATTTATGGCAATCTGGAGCTCCTATATCAAAGGGTTTACTGCCTATCTTCAATTGGAACGCTCACTCGCTGATAATACCATAGCCGCATACATACATGATATCAACATGATGGCTGCATATTTTTCCCATGTAGAACCACCCATTCCGCTAGAGGCTATTAACCGTAGCGACTTACAAAACTTCTTAAAAGAAATAAATGACTTACAGCTTGCTGCTAACACACAAGCTAGAATTTTGAGCGGTATCAAATCTTTCTTTCGGTATTTAATGTTGGAAGATGTAATCACTACAGACCCGACGGAATTATTACAAGCACCAAAGTTGCAACGTAAGCTCCCTGACTTCCTTTCGATAGCTGAGGTAGATCAATTGTTGGCAGCCATTGACCATAGTACTCCAGACGGGCAGCGAAATCGTGCCATGTTAGAGACGCTTTATAGCTGTGGACTTCGGGTAAGTGAACTCATACAACTTAAGATATCCATGTTGTATTTAGACCTCGGATATATTCGTGTGGTGGGTAAAGGGAATAAAGAACGATTGGTGCCTATTGGTAACGAAGCCATCATACAGATTCGACTATATAAAGACCATGTAAGAGCTTTAGGCAAGATAGCAATAGGTGCTGAAGACATTTTATTTTTAAACATTCGCGGTGGTGCCTTATCCAGAGTCATGGTTTTTTTAATCATTAAAAAGTTGACTGCACTTGCCGGTATCAAAAAAAATATTCATCCCCATGTTCTCAGACATTCGTTTGCTACACACTTGGTAGAAGCTGGTGCTGACCTAAGAGCAGTACAAGAAATGTTAGGACACAAAAGCATTACAACCACTGAAATCTATACTCATCTTGATAGAACCTACTTGAGAACTACTTTAGAAAAGTATCATCCACATTTTCATTAAAGACTTTAAACGGTATATCCTTCAAAATCATATTTTGCCTTTTGTCTTTTGCCTATTAATTTTGACCTATGCCTATTTTACGCTTTAGAGTTTATTGGGAAGAAGATGATCAAATATATCGTGATGTAGAAATACTATCCGGTAGTAATTTTATGGAGTTGCATCAAGTCATCTTAAAATCCTTTGATTTTGATTCAAGGTTTTCAGCCTCCTTTTTTGAAAGTAATGATCGCTGGCAACGCGCTAGAGAAATCAATAGCGAAGTACTCGTCAATAAAAAGGAGGCTCCTGCTCTTTCTATGGTGAAGACCCCTGTAACGGCGTTAGTTCAAAAGCCCGACCAAAAATTCATCTATGTTTACGACCCTATTAAACAATGGACTTTTTTAGTAGAACTTATAGGAGTAGAAAAAGAGGAAAATCCTAAACGTACCTATCCTTTTGTTTTAAGAAAAGAAGGTATTGCCCCTTCACAATATGGAGTGAAAGGACCCGGACACGATGCTATGATGGAGATAGAAGAAAAATACGACCTAAGCTCCGAAGAAATGGCTGAGGGCTTTGGCAATGAAGGAGAAGATAGCGGCGAATCCTATAGTGAGGAAAGTGGAAACGATGCCTACTAAAAAACTATATGTAGTTGCAGGCCCCACTGCTTCAGGCAAAACGGCTTTTGCTATTCAATTAGCTCAATATTTCCAGACAAGTATCGTATCTGCTGATAGCCGTCAATGTTATCAAGAGATGACTATTGGTACTGCCAAACCCTCAATAATAGAATTAGAAACAGTACCTCATTTCTTTATCAATAGCCATTCTATATTTGAAGAAGTAAATGCTGCTCAATACGAAGATTTAGCCTTAAGCCATTTAGAAAATCTTTTTAAAGAAAAAGAAGTAGTGGTAGTATGTGGCGGCACTGGGCTTTATATTCAAGCGCTTTGTGAAGGGCTGGATACTATGCCTTCAATTAATAAAAGTATTGAAACGGAAGTAAACAAAACTTATAATGAGAAAGGTATTCAGTGGCTACAAGAAGCGGTACATCAAGAAGACCCTCTCTTTTATTCACAAGGTGAAATACATAATCCCGCTAGATTACTTAGGGCACTCATCTTTAAAAAATCTGTAGGAAAAAGCATTCTACACTATAGAACTGGAGAAAAAAAGCAACGAAATTTTGAGGTACATTATTTCGTATTGGACTTACCTAGAGAACAACTCTATCAACGCATCAATCAACGCGTGGATACTATGATGCAACAAGGATTACTTAATGAAGTCCAAGAGCTTTATCTATACAAGCATCTTAAGAATCTACAAACTGTAGGCTACTCTGAGTTGTTTTATTTTTTAGAGGGTAAGTATAGCCTACCACAAGCTGTCGAGAAAATAAAACAGCATACCCGCAACTATGCCAAACGGCAGATTACCTGGTTCAAAAGGTTGCCCAATGCACAGTTTGTGTCACCGGATATAGCTATTGAATCGTTGTTGGTGTCTTAGATTTTCTCAACGCGACGTTCATGCCGTCCTCCCTCAAATGAGGTATTCATAAAGGTAGTTACCATAGCAGTTGCTAAAGAACTATCAACGAAACGAGCAGGGATACATAGTACATTCGCATTGTTGTGTTGACGAGCTAAGGCAGCCAATTCTTCATTCCAACAAAGCGCCGCTCTAATAGAGGCATGTTTATTGGCGGTCATACAAACTCCATTACCACTACCACAAATTAAAATACCAAATGCTGCTTTGCCTTCAGCTACCCAATTTGCTACAGGATGTGCATAATCAGGATAGTCCACACTATCGGACGAGTAGGTTCCCATATCCTCTACGGTTCTTCCTCCTGCTTTTAAAAGCTGCGTGATAATTTCTTTGTAATCTACGCCTGCGTGGTCTGCACCAATAGCTATAGGCAATGTAGTATCAAAATTAGTAGGCATCATGGTTTAATATTTTTCTATGTCTGACAAATACTTGTTTTCTTTTTCTTTTATTGCACGAGCACTGATAAAAATACCTGCTTCGTATAAGATAAGTAAAGGGATCGCTACAAGCCAAATACTAAACCAATCCGGCGGTGTAATGACTGCTGCCAATACTAAGATAATGACTATCGCAAACCTTCTTTTCTCTCTCATAAATTTTGGCGTTAAGATGCCTATCCGAGATAAAAAGAATACAATAACCGGAAGCTCAAAAACGATTCCCATACCTAAGATCAAATCATTCATGGTATCATAGTAATTGGCTATGGTGATGATGTTTTCAAAGGAGGGGCTTAGTTGATAATTGGCAAAGAAATTAATGGTGAAGGGTGCAATGATGAAATAAGCAAATGCAACACCGGTAAAAAATAATAGAGAACACCAAAATACAATACCTCGTGCATATTTAAGCTCAGACGGCTTTAAGGCAGGTTTGATAAACTTCCACAACTCCCAAAAGATAAAAGGGAATGAAAGAATGAAGCCAATCATAAATGACACAGAAAAGGACATCATAAACTGTCCGCTCATTTGGTTGTTTTGAAACTTCATTTGCATGTCACCTAAACAAAGTACATCCACATGTAGCAACTGCCCTAATTGACAAAGCCATTTGTAAGAAATAAAATCAGGTTTTGCCGGACCTAATATCACCTTGTCAAATATCCATTCGATATTAAAAAACACCACTATGGAAACGACAATCAATACGATTAGTGAACGTATTATATGCCAGCGCAACTCTTCTATATGATCCACGAAACTCATCTCAGCACCATTAGCACCTTTACGAGTTTCAATGAATTTATCTAACCAACTCAATTCAATTTAAAATTTGAAGATGCAAAGTAAAAGAATAACCCTCAAAGTAGCTTAATCGTATTGAAATAGTTTTGTAGGCATGTTACCACTATAAATTTTTCCTTTCTTATTCTTTATGGTTTGTGTGTTACCATCTATATTTGAAAATCTATGCAAGATTTGAGACATTTTTTCGCTCCATTACATTTTTTAGATACCCAAACTCCCGGCTCCTATAGCAAAGAACAATATGGCGCTTTTGTAAGCTATGGCAACGAAACAGGATTTGACTGGGAAGAAGCTGATATCATTATTGTAGGATGTGGCGAGCAACGTGGTTTTAAAGAAGATGCTACTTATTCAAATAGTCCGGATGCCATACGACATCAGTTTTATAAAATGAACAACTGGCAACCTGCCATTAAAATAGCAGATGCCGGAAATATCATTGAAGGGGCAACATTAGGCGATACAAGGGCCGCATTACGAACCGTATTGACAGAATTGCACCAGGCTGGTAAAATAGTGATTGTACTAGGCGGCTCACATGACCTAGCGCTACAACAATACGAAGCTTTTAAAAAAACAGAAACAATCATCAATGTAGCAACAGCCGATATGCTGATAGACTTGGAAGAAGAAGAGTTGGTGACTTCAAGAAGCTTTTTGATGGATATGCTTACGGGAGAACCCAATTTTGTCCGCCACTATAGCCATATCGGTTTTCAAAGCTATTATGTGAAGCCTCAATTAATAGAAACCTTAGATAAGCTACGATTTGATTTCTTTAGAGTAGGAAAGGTGAAGGAACACATGGAAAATATGGAACCGATATTACGCAATAGCGATTTATTCAGTTTTGATTTGTCAGCTATTTGTTACTCACATACACCGGCTAATATTGAAGGCTCTCCTAACGGATTTAATGGAGAAGAAGCTTGTAGCTTGATGCGCTATGCAGGCATGAGTGGGAGGCTCACATCCCTCGGTATCTATGGATATGACCCTACCAAAGACGTAAGGCAAATGACGGCAAAGCAAGCCGCACAAATGCTTTGGTATTTTATAGATGGTTATGTGGTAAGAACAATAGAAGCTGACTTTAAAGATGAAAATGAATTCATCAGGTACCATATCCGTTTTGTGGAATATGAAACCCAATTTATGAAAAGCAAGCGTACCAATAGATGGTGGATGGAACTGCCTGACAAAAGTTGGATACCTTGCTCGTATGCAGATTATATCCAAGCTTGCAACAATGAAATATCGGAACGCTGGCTGAGGGAACAGGAACGGCTTGTATAATTGATGGTAATTGTCATTCAAAAAAGTCAATTTTGATTATTAAACTAAGAAATTATCTAGCAGGTCTATGAGCTTTCTAACCTCAAGAACATCTGAGATGAAAGATGGATTTTAGCTCTTTGACACAGTAACTTTCTTTATATCCCTTATTGTTGTGTTCAATTTGCTTAGGTATAATCGGAGTATGGTATATAATCGTCCTTCAAAAAGTCATTTTTAAATTTTTGTTCAAAAGGATTCCATAAACAAACGTGACTAATTTACAAGTGGGTTGCCATCTGTAATGTTCCGCAATTCGACAGAGGTTTATTACTCGTTTAAAGTTCATAGTTGCTGTTGCGAGGATCGCGTTCATTATATCCTCAAAACAGCTTTCAGTTAATTTCGGTTGGGTAGGTGATATTTTCTCCTGCATTATTGTATCTACGTTGATTAATGTACCAGAACCCTAGTCAGACGGCTCATTGACTCGAATATTACTCTTTGACGATGCGTTCCGTTCCTACTTCTCCATTACTATTACGAAAAACTACGAGCTCTGAAGGCACACAAGGTAGGTAAGGTTGAAATTGATGCTCACCGCTGAAATTTTGGCAGTAAAGGTTTTCTGAGAATTGCTCTACTAAACTCTCATCACAAAGGTAGCGGACATGCTTAAGGATAAGCATGTCTACTATCAAGCGAATTGGCTTAGAAGGTTTACCAACCCTTTAGTTGTAGTAACCTTTGTATGCTTCATCAAACACCTCCCAATGTATCTTATTTGCTAAAACGTAAAGCGGAAGTTTTTGATTCAGTTGATACGAAAGTCTCGAGAAAATGGTAAGCTGGGGACTAGGCTTTTTGAAGGAAGAAAGCACAAATGAATTTCTTCAACTTTTCAAATAACCGATATTTATAAATAACATCTTACATCCTAAATATGCTTATCTAAAAGCTTTTATTGCATATATGACGTACAACTAAATATTGTAGTATAAATAAACATTAATAGATGAATTCAGCTTGGGCTGAATAACAAACAAGTATCAGACTTTAATTTTATATGCCTAAAATATATACGCGAAACTCCATTAACAATCAGATAACTTACAGATAACAAAATATCCTCGAGCATTTGTTAACCGCACATGAAATATAGCGTAATTTTAAAATATTATTTCACCCCTAAAAAACAAAGTCATGAAAAAGAAAATTTTTCTTGGGTTAATGGGTTTAGCCCTAACAAGCTTAACGGCATTTAATGCAAAAGCCGTTAATGTTACAGTAGAAATGTACCAAAATGATGGAACACCACTGAATGGAGGTACAGTTTTATTTGCAGCAAATGGATCAACTTATTCATTCCCTACAGGAGTGAGTAATTCTGCTACCAGAGATTACACAGGCTCCTATGGTTCATTCCGAGTATCGGGTGTATGGAAAGGAACATCCTTTACTAGCGGTTATTTTCCGATGCCAGCTAGTGATACCACTATCAGATTATACACAACAGGTGTCAAATTTAAATTTACATCAGCAGGCAATATGAATGTACCCAATGTTGGTTTCAGATATACCGCAGGGGGTAGTACTACCAATCAACAAGGTTATTCAGACGCTAATGGTGAATATGCTATTCAAGTTTTCCCAGGCACTTATTTTTACAATTTAAGTATAAATAATACTAGTAAACAATTCACCTTCACAGCAGGTGGTATCGGTGATGGCACATCAGCAACTCAAGTAGAAAATTTCACTATCTCCCGAGTTAATTTCCATAATTCTGGAACAGTAAGATATCCAGTACAAGGTAGTGCTGATGGTTATATAGGTACTAACTTCTACATGATTCCCGGCACTTACAACCTTCGATTCAAAACTGGCAGTAATCCGACCTATAGCAGAAATGTAGATATTAGTGGTGCTGACTTCAACAAAGCAGCTTCAGTAATAGTTTTAAAGGATCATAATGGTAACCCAACTAACATGAACTGGGTAAGAGGTGGTATAACTAGTATTAGTTGGCATGTTAGTTATGTAAATGGCGGCAAACATATATCTGATCAAGGTAATCATGCTTGGATAGACATAGGCAACTACAATGTAAACAACAATAGAATTTATGAAGTAACAAAAAATGGAACTTTAGCGACTCTGACACAAGACATCACCACTAATAATGTGTTCAATTTTCAAACCAGCCTACTTACCTTACGTTTGCAAAAATGCAATACTGATGGTATCGCAGGAGGAACAATTCGCTGGGGCTTTTCTGCAACAGGAACACCTGCTATAACGAGTCATTGGAGAACTCCTGACTTTGATGTATCAAGTAATAGTACAGATGCAACAGGTAATTCTTCGATGGAAGTGTTTACAGGGAATTTCATATTTGAAATGAAGCATGCATCATCAATGGAAACTAGAACAAACGTAGCTGTTTCCGGAAACCATACAGAAACTTGGCAAACAACAAATGTAAAGCTAAACTATACAGGTGCGGGTAGCTCTATTGCTTATGGAGTAGGCAGCCCAGGAACTTGGTGGACTTATCCGGTTGGAGGTCAAGAATTATTACCAGGAACATTGGTATTTAATTTCAAAGCAAATGGAAATAACAATGTAAACCTTACTATTCCAGCTCAATGCACTCCTTTTGAAAAAACAATAGCAATATTAAGGTTAGTCAATAGTAGCAATGCTGCGTTAAGTGGTGGAATTGGTAACTTTTATCAAGGTAGCTGGCAATCTGCTTATTCAAACACACAAGCTAATGGTAATGCTGTAGCAATCTTAAACGGCAACCAATCTACTGCAACAGTCGCTATGTCATATCTTGGAACCGGCCAACAAAAGAATTGGGTAAATCTTGCTTCTGTAAATCATGTTATCGTATTCGAAACAGAACTCATCTCCATGACTTTAGTTGATGTAAATAATAATCCGATTGAAGCAGATGCAAACGGACTTTCATATTATGCAGGTGGATGGAAAACATTTGGTACCGGTAGTACCAGTGGAGGCTCGGCTTCTATGGAATTACTGCCTCAAACTACCGGCGTTTCTTTTGCGATGGTACTTAATGGTACCAGACAACAAAAAAGCAACTGGGATATGGTAGCCAACCCAACAGTACCTTTCCAAGCAGCTGCTGTAAATATTAACTATATTGGTGCAGATTGCAACCCTGTGTCCGGGGCTTCAACATACTACTATGCAGGCTCTTGGAGAACAATGGGTACCACAGATGGTTCTGGAAATACTAATGTTATTGCCATGTTACCTGGAGGACCCTATAGTTTCAGTGCTGGTTCAGCACCACAAGTTAATGGAATAATAATAGGTTCTGGCAATCAAACTGTTTATATTACACAATGTACAGGATATGCAAGAATGAATACACAAAACCAACCATTCAGCTTCTATCCTAACCCGGCAACTACAGAGTTGATAATAGGAGTTACCGTAGATAATTCTACAGTAAGCATCTTATCCTTGGATGGTAAAGTACTACACAGTCAACAATACCAATTAGGAACAGCGAGTATTAACATCAGCTCATTAGCCGCTGGCAATTACATATTGCAATCACGCAATGCAGACAAAGTTGAAACCTTCAAGTTTATAAAACAATAGAGTTATAGTAGTAAAATTTTAAGCCGCTTTGAAAATATTTTGAAGCGGCTTTTTTCTTGGTTGAATCTAAAAACTGCAGAGGATTTAATTCAAACATGAATTAAATAAAACTCATGAATTAAATCTTTGCACGACTAATACAACACACTCAGCTATCCTATAGAGTTTAGCAATTTGGTTTATGAAGACAACCAAGCGTACTCAACCCTTCGTGTATTAAAGAAATACTGTTTTCTGAAAAGCATTGGAAGACCAAATAGATTTAATTTAAAGTGCATTAAAAAAGCTGCCTAAGTTCATGTATCAAATGCAATACCCTTAGGCTTCTTTCATTAATAAAGTCTTCCAAATATATACCCTAAGTTAATTTTTGTAATGTTTTTAAGAGGCTGGTAACAAGAATCAATTACAACTAGTTATTTTTGCTTACATCTTATGGCACTATGCTATTCTAATATTGAAGTATGTCTTTTCCATTACTACTTCATAAATTAGTATTTGCTTAAGAAGCCAAAAATTATTTTATCCCTTCGCTTCATTTTTATAGAGCAAGGATTAGCGAATATTGATTGTGATAGAAAATAAAAACATAATTCAACAAGAGGAAAAAGCTGTATTAGTAGGATTGGTCTATAAAGAGCAAACCGAGCCGATACTAATGGAGTACTTAGCAGAATTGGCTTTCTTAGCAGAGACGGCTGGCGCTACTACAGAAAAAATATTTTTTCAAAAGCTACAACGCCCCGATAGCAAAACCTTTGTGGGCAAGGGAAAGCTGGAAGAGATAAAAACTTATGTACAGGCAAAAGGTATCCAGTTAGTAATATTTGATGATGAACTCACCGGCTCTCAGATAGGTAATATCTCTGAAGTGCTCGGTGTAAAAGTGATCGACCGTAGTGATTTAATCTTAGATATTTTTGCTCGCCGGGCTAAGACTGCTCAAGCAAAAGTACAAGTGGAGCTGGCACAGTATCAGTATATCTTACCTCGATTGCGTGGTATGTGGAAGCACCTAGAACGACAAGGTGGCGGTATCGGTAGCCGTGGTCCCGGTGAAACAGAAATAGAAACCGACAGACGATTGGTAAAAGATAAAATTGCCTTGCTTCGTAAAAAATTAGGCGAGATTGATAAACAAGCGGCGACGCAACGTAAAGAGCGCGGTACCTATATCCGTATTGCGTTAGTGGGCTATACCAATGTAGGCAAAAGCACGCTGATGACCCTTTTAAGCAAATCTGAAGTATTTGCAGAAAACAAACTGTTTGCAACATTGGACACTACAACTAGAAAGGTAGTATATGAACAAACTCCATTCCTATTGAGTGATACAGTTGGCTTTATTAGAAAGCTTCCTCACCACTTAGTAGAAAGCTTTAAAAGTACGTTGGATGAAGTAAGAGAAGCAGATTGCTTGTTGCATGTAGTAGATGTATCGCATCCGGCATATGAAGACCAAATAGGGACTGTAAACAAAACGCTACAAGAGATAAAAGCCTTTGATAAGCCGACGATAACTATCTTCAACAAAATGGATCTTTATGAAAAAAATGTTTTTGACGAATGGTTACAAGATGAAGTAAAACAAGACTTGCTAAACCAACTAAAAGCAAAATGGGAACATGAAACAAATGCACCGTGTATATTCATATCCGCTGTGGAAAAGAGAAATATGGATGGGCTTAGAAAAATAATTTTAGAAAAAGTAAAATTTCTTTACGAAGAGCGTTATCCTTATCTCACTAATTTTTATTAGGTTATTTCGACTTCAATTCACGTAGTTCTACTGTAAATCAAACATATTATAAATGCGAATTTCAAACTTCGAAAAACGCAGTACTTTACATTATAACCACCCTTAAAATTGAACCGTAATGAAAAGGAACAAATCCACTGAACTCCTGCTTATACAAAAGGCAGTAAAAGAAAATCTTTCTTTTGAAAAAAATGTTGACGACTTGCTAGCATTAATTGGCAAGCTGGACAATGCATCTCTTGGACAACAAACTACCGAAGAGATTGACTTTTACAACAAAAAACACACCCCCCTTCGAAAGCTCAAAAAGAAAAAAGAGTTTACAGAATCTCGACCTTTTCAATTTTTAATTTACTGCAATTAGCATGAAAATACTTTTACTTATCAGCCTTGCTTAAAATATTAGTTTGATTATTTCTCATCCATTATTTTACAACTATTACCGGATGGATTGAATCCTGAAAGGTTCTTTAATAGAAATTCAATGTTGCGGTTATTAATATCTTACTCCCACTATTTTTAATAAATTGAATCAGTAGTGTCCGGTAAAAAGTTTTAAGGATAAAAAATTAACGGCTGAGATCG
>CALMXV010000191.1 GCA_937871155.1 uncultured Taibaiella sp.
ACAATCTCATCATTTGAGCTATAAATGAAGATGTGTAAAGGTTGAGCACAGGAAACAACATTATGCTTAATACAATTTTCAACTAATATTTGGATGGCAAGCGGCATTATTAATTTACTTTTTTGGACTTCCTCATCTATGTTGATGTCTATTAGTAAGGCTTCACCAAAGCGACAAGTTTGAATATAAATATAGCTTTGAAGTATGGATAGTTCCTCATGAAGCGGTATTAAATCTTTGTCTTTATACGATAAAATATTTCGATAGAAGTCAGATAAATGAACGGTATATTCTAAGGCGGTTTCTTTGTCCTCTTCTATGATATTGATAAGGGTATTAAAACTATTAAATAAAAAATGAGGCTTTACTTGGCTTTTAAGATGCTCGTATTCATAAATATGCTTTTCTCGTTCCAGTTGGTTGAGCCGAATAATATTTGATTCTCTTTTTCTTATTATCATATATACGATACTTACAGATAAAATAGAGGTTGATAGGATAAACCAGATAGATTGCCAAAACGGTTTAGCAATGTTGAATGTCATGATGTCTTCATGAGCCTTATTGAAGTTATCGCTTAAAGATACTTGTACTCTGAATATATAACTACCGGAGTTAAGCTGTGCAAAAGAGACGGAGGTCTCGTTGGTATATATCCAAGTACTATCATAGCCTTCTAGTTTGTACCGATAATGTAAGGGTTCGGAATTGATAGTAGATACACCTTCAAATGTAAAGGAGATGTGATTATCTTCTGAAGCAAAATCTCGTTGAAATGGAAGAAGATTTTTAAAAAACAATCCTTGTTTTACTATCTCAATTTTCGGAAGGATGGTAGTGTTTTTTTCTGAGGCACTAAACATCATGATGCCTTCTTCATACGGTACAAATACATTACCGAAGCAATCTGAAGTGATACAGTTTAATGATTTGGACGTACTGTCAATCCCTAAGCCTAATCTACGATTGATATGTCTAAATTGTTGGTCTTTTGCCACCCATTGGTCAATTCCTCGTTTATGAACCACGATAATATTGGCATTGTTTTGAGCAGCAATAGCTGTAATATTAGGGTCTTGCAACCCATCTTTTAAGTTGACAAGATGCCATCTTTTCCCATCATATTTATACAGTCCTTTATCAAAGGAACTAGCCCAAACGGATTCTTTATTATCTGAAGTAACATTATAGAATACGGTACTATTAATACCCAAACTACTATCCCATTGAGTGAAGACACCACTGTTGAAACTTACAATTCCGGCACCATCGGTAGCCATCCAAATGGTATTTTTTTCATCAGCCTGCAATTGATACACATAGTCGGTACCCACTCCATTATGTTTATTAAAATGATTTACTGGTAAGGCTTCTGTTGTGATATTTAAAACATCAATACCATTAAAACTTGCCACCCAAAGTTCTTGCTTTCGTTGAGTAATACTGAGTATATGTGAGTTGATTAATGTGGGAGAGTTTTCTATTGGCTGTAGTTGATTAGTAGTTGTATGATATTTAAATAGCCCCTTACCGTAGGTGCCTATCCATATTGTGTTCTTAGTACTCGAATACAAGCAGGTTATATCAGCTGGTAGCGTAATAGCGAACGTTGGACTATTGTTATTAGATGTATTTAGGGAATAAAGTTTCTTGCCTTGAGTAAACCACAACACACCAAGTGAATCACAAGTCATGGATGTATAATCTTGTAATTTAAAATGAGAGGATAGTTTAAAGTCTGTTAGATAAATTCCGGTTAGCATTAGAAGCCCTTTGTTGGTAGCACACCAAAGATTGTCAGCAGCATCTTTTTTAATTTTATGAAGCTTAGTGTTGGCTTGTTTTGTCGCTTTAATTATTAAGCTATCTGCCTGTAGTTTTATAGATAATATATAGCTTAAGTCAGTGATAGCCCAAGCAGAAGAATCATTAAGTACAAGGATGTCGTTAACAGCGCCATAGTTCCAAGGTGTGGAATTTTTAAAATTCAAAAGGTTTTTTTTACTGTCATCATAAACAAATACACCAGCTTGTTGTGTGCCAATCCAATATCGTTGATGATTGGGAATCGCAGCAATGCAAGTAGTAATATCGTCTTGTAATCCATGTTCTGTTCCATAGTTTTCAATTTGGATAGTTTTATTAAAACTTATGGTACTAAAACCATTATCGGTACAAGCTATTAACTTGTTTTTATTCCATACAATATCACTCACATAATTATCTGCTAGCCCATGAAGATTATTTATAGTGAATAGATTATTGTACAAGCTAAGGTAGAGACCTTCGTCTTCAGTAGCTATCACCATCATTACTTCGTTGATAGGGTAAATGGCTTTAATAGTGCTGCGAATGAGAGCGTTTCTAAATTGCAAATGGATTAAAGAATCTCCTTTTACAATAGCTATTTTACCATTATGATATCCAACATATACGTGATTGCCAGTTGTAGTTATTGCCGTAAATTTTGAGTTGCAGGTATCATAAATTTTAGATAACACTTTACCATTATATTTTAGCAGAGCGTCATTAGTACACAGCCAAACAATACCGGATGAAGGTTGGATAGACAAATCCACAACATTTACGGGCATTTCAGGCTCGTTTATCCAAACGTGTTTGCTAAATGTGGTTTGTGCCCAAGCATAGGACATTACAAAATTGAATAGGAGAATTAATGCATACTTCATTTTCTTGGTAATAAAGTTGCTTTGATAGATACATGAATCTCTTCAGATAGTTTTTTATATACAACCCTAGGAATTTTTATCTCATGATCAGCTAACAGCACATTAAAATCAGCTTGAATTCCAATCGAATTTCCATTCACAGTTATTGTAGCAGGAATAATTCGAAGGGTACCTATGCCATGAATTTTAAGCGTGCCTTTGGTTCGGACTTGATATTTCCCTTTCTTTTGAAGTGGAATATCCTCTATGATTTTTCCTACATAAGTTGCTTGTGGAAATAGGGAAGATTCCATATAGTTTTCATTGAAGTGCTCTCTTTGAAGTGTACTATTAAAGCCATCGAAACTGACAATCCCAATTCTAAATACATAGGATTTATTTGAGAAATCAATTAACCCTTGTAGGCTTTCAGAATAAGCTTTTATGATTTCCTCAGGTGCATCAGAGAAAAAATTTACAGCCCCTTTTTTTACTTCATAAATAGGCTGGGCAATTGTTTTGATGGGCATACAAAAACAAATAGTTAGTATTAATAAAGCTATTTGTAGGAAGCTATAGTTATTAAATATCCTATTAGTCATCAACTTAAAAGTATTAAATATTAAACTAGAGTGTCCGTAAATCTTCATTCATATTCGTAAAAATATTTAATGGCAGCTCCCAACAGCTTATTTATAGTAATTTGCACAAAAATATTTTTTTAAGTGGGTCGCTTTTTTTTAAGTGTAATTATACTGTTACTATTTACTCCTTTGCTGGGAAATGCACAAGCTTCACAAGATTCAGTCGATAAGATTGATAACAAAAATTCCCAATCAATAAAAGTTTCTAAAGAGCAATCCCCTACTTCAATAGCTGCTACCATTGATAAGTCAAAACAACACAATCCTAAGAAAGCAGCCTTATACTCAGCGCTTTTGCCAGGAGCTGGACAACTTTATAATAAGCAATACTGGAAAATACCCGTAGTATATGTTGGTGCAGGTGTAGCCGTTTATTTCTACACAGAAAATCAAAAAAATTATAGACGCTATCGCAAAGCCTATATCTCTAGATTAGACCCTACATTACCTGATGAAGAGCCATTAAGAAGCGTAGAAGAATTGAAGATTTTACAAGATGAATATAAACGTTGGTTAGACCTTACCTCTCTGTTTACTGCCGTTGGTTACACCTTACAAATTTTAGATGCTGTTGTCTTTGCGAATCTAAAAGACTTCGATATCAGCCAGGATATTTCTTTGCGGCTACAACCCATGGCTATGCCCAATGGCGGTGCCGGTTTCGGCTTAGCCGTTAAGTTTAAGTAACAGTCATTTATTTTTCATCTAAGGCAACAAAATCAAGTACAATAGAGTTCATACAAAATCGTTTGTAAGTAGGTGCTGGTCCATCGTCGAAGATATGCCCTAGATGCGAGTTGCAACGAGCGCATTCAACTTCTATACGTTGCATCCCATAGCTGGTATCTTCTTTATATAAAACACTATTATGCCTTATCGGTTCAAAAAAACTAGGCCACCCACAACTGCTGGCAAACTTTGCATCCGAACGAAAAAGATGATTACCACATACCGCACAGTAATAATCTCCTTTGGTATCTGTTTTCCAATAGGTACCCGTGAAGGCATATTCCGTTCCTTGTTCACGAGCTACATGATAGATTTCAGCAGATAGAATTCGCTTCCATTCGTCATTGGAAACCTTTAAGTGGGTCGTATCCTCCCGATTGTAATAGGGGTTATTGGTTTTAAGATTCATACTTTTTTGTTTTTGACCTAGCGAACAATGGCTCATCATGACTAATAGTACACTGCATAATAAATAGTAGGAATGTTTTCTGTTCACTAAATAATTTTTATTAGGTTATTAATAAAACAGCACTTGTTTGATTTATCCTTTCATTAATTAGGAAATTTGCTATACAACTACAATTTCATAAAGGTCATCAGTGTTGAAATAACGATTTGCCAATATTTTAAGCCCTTTTGGAGATATGGTTTTATAGGTCTGTATGTTTCTATTGAAGTATGCCTCGTCAAATCCATTCAGGATTAGCGTACGCCAGCGTTGCATAATCTGAAAAGGACCATCTAAATCACCTAATAAATTCCCCAATAGATAGTTTTTTACCAACAGTAGTTCTTCCTCAGAAATAAGTTCTTCGCAAAGACGATTCATTTCAAAATAAATTTCCTTAAGTGCCGATTCTATCACATCTTTCCCTACTTCTGTTTGAATCATAAAAACACCTTCATTTTTAAAAGGTATTTGTGAGCTATAGATACCATAAGTAAACCCTTTTTCCTCACGGATATTACTCATTAATCTAGAGCCAAAATAACCACCCAAAACCGTATTAAGAACGACCATCGGTGAAAAATCTTGATGTTGTCTATTGATGAATTTTTTACCAATTCTTATAGCGCCCTGTACACCATTAGGGTCGTTAGTAATAAATTGTTTTTTTTGAGGGTGAGGGCTTATGGTGTGTTTTAAATCATTAGCAGCTGTTTGGTGTACAACGGATAAGCCAAAAATGGTATCAATCATTTTTATTTCTTCTGCACCCACCTGTCCACTCAAAAATATTTTTAACGGTGCATTTTGATAATGCCTTTGGTAATGATTGTGTATATCGGTGCGCGAAAGAGAAGTAATAGATTCTTTTTGCGTGTATCTTCCATAAGGATGTTCCTCACCAAAGATTACTGCATCAATTTTTTGATTCGCTACAAAATCACATTGCTTTAAACTGACTAATAGTTTTTGAGTCGTATTTTGTTGATAAAGTAGAAATTCTTCTTCTGGAAACACTGCATCCGTTAAGAGTTCCAACACTATAGGTAAAAGCTTTCCTAGATGCTTTTTTAAGGTATAAAGGCTTATAGTAACCCAATCATTACCACAACTTACCTGAAGATTTGCTCCATAAAATTCAAAAGATTCATTAATCTGCTGTGATGTTTTATTACTAGTTCCACTTTTTAATAGTGCAGCAGTAGCTTGGGCAACACTAGGCTTATCTTCTTGCCAAATGCCTGCTGGCAATACCCAATTTACTTCTATTACCTCCTGCACTCCGGCTTGCAGCCAATATAAGGGAATCCCATTTTGTAAAGTTGTTGTTTGTAATGTGGGTAGATGATACGTAAAACTTACGGCATCATGAATGGGTGGTGCAATGGTTCTATTCAACACAGGCAATATTTTTAGCGTATAAAAGTAACTAAAGTGAAAGAATGAGGTCCCTTAAATTGTTTTTAAGAAATAAGTAGTGCATTGTTCTTGATTAATATTATAAGTTACTTTATTTATTTGCTTTTCTCTTTAATACGCTTATCTTTAATAACAAAATCATAACAACATGAAAAAGAAAAATCTTCTAAAAAGCCTTATCTGGGGGGGGGGGGAAATTTCC
>CALMXV010000192.1 GCA_937871155.1 uncultured Taibaiella sp.
ACGATAAAGAAACCCGTGCTGGTTTTGGAGAAGGAATTCTGGAAGCTGGAAGAAAGAACCCTAATGTTGTTGTCTTGACTGCTGACTTAGCCGGATCTTTAAAACTAAATGCATTTATAAAAGAGTTTCCGGAGCGTTTTATTCAATGTGGAATTGCTGAAGCAAATATGATGGGCGTAGCTGCTGGTATGACTATCGGAGGAAAGATACCTTATACTACCACTTTTGCCAATTTTTCTACTTCTCGTGTTTATGACCAGATTCGCCAATCAATAGCGTATAGTGGTAAGAATGTAAAAATATGTGCGTCTCATGCAGGGTTGACACTAGGAGAAGATGGCGCTACACACCAAGTACTAGAGGACATAGGAATGATGAAAATGTTGCCAGGGATGACTGTGATTGTACCTTGTGATTTCAATCAAACGAAAGCTGCTACTATGGCTATAGCCGAATATGAAGGTCCGGTTTATCTTCGTTTTGGTCGTCCTAAATGGGCTAATTTTACTTCACCAGATCAACCCTTTGAAATAGGTAAAGCACAAATATTAGCCCACGGAACAGATGTTACCATATTTGCTTGCGGTCATCTGGTTTGGTTAGCTGTTGAAGCCGCTAAAGATTTAGCCGCTGAAGGAATCTCTGTTGAGCTAATTAATATCCATACAATAAAACCATTGGATGAAGCCACAGTACTAGAATCAATTCGCAAGACAGGCTGTATAGTAACAGCAGAAGAACATCAAATCAATGGAGGTTTAGGCGATAGTATTGCCAATGTTGCAGCGCGTGAATGTCCTGTACCACACGAGTATGTTGCCGTTCAAGATACTTTTGGTGAAAGTGGTACTCCTACACAATTGTTGGAGAAGTACGGGCTCACTAAAGACAATATAATTCAGAAAGCTAAGAAAACTATTAGTAGAAAAGGATAAACATCACCGTAAGGCAGATTGTAGCAAAATAAACTAGCTAGTATTTTATTTAAACTTCCCTTGTTATAAAAGAAGGCTTGATTTACATAATTAATTTTGTATATTTGATTATATAATATTTTAACTATGGCAATCACTTCAATTCAAAAAAACAAGATTCTCCGTGTTATCAATGTATTTGAAACAGGCGTACCAGACGGTAAATACGACAGTATCAGTATTTATAAAGATGGTACAGTAAATGGAGTCAAGGTTTATCAGATAACATACGGCAGAAGCCAAACGACTGAATTCGGCAACTTAAAGCGAATGCTAGAACTGTATATCAGTAGAAATGGCATGTTTGCTGCACCGTTTCGAAAATTCATGAGTAAAATTGGGAAGCTACCTTCTTTAAAAGATAATGTTGAATTTAAAAGCCTATTAAAAACAGCAGCAAAACAAGACGTCATTATGCGACAAACGCAAGACGAGTTTTTCGATATCTATTATTATCAGCCTGCATTTAATTGGTTTGCCGGACAGCAATTCACTTCAGCACTTAGCATGTTAGTGATTTACGATAGTTTCATCCATTCCGGGTCTATTCCACTTTTTTTAAGACAGAAATTTGCAGAACGAACACCGCTTAATGGTGGAGATGAAAAAAACTGGATTAAACAGTATGTGGATGTTCGGCATAATTGGTTAAAGACTCACTCCAACACGATTCTACAAAAAACAATTTATCGAACTCAGTGTTTCAAAAATCAGATAAAAACCAACAATTGGGATTTAGCACAGACCATTGTAGCGAATGGTACTCCCATTAGTTAAATGAATTACTTATTGCGAATCGATGATGAATTGGTGAAAAGCAATAAATAGCCTACCACTAATAACATCGAAGTGATGGTAGAGGCTAATACTTTTAGAAGAAGATAGCCAATATTACTGAAGCTCCATATCTCTAAAGTAAAAAAGGTGAGATGGAGAATGAGTAAAAGAAAGGCACTATAAGTAAGAAAAGGCATCCATCCCATCACTTTTACACCCGGTACTTGCTGTCCATATTCCGATAGATTTTTGGGTAGTAAGGCATTCAAAACATTGGTTCGTAAGTAAGCCATCAAAACACAGGCAAAGGCATGCATACCTGCTGTATTGTTGAATAAATCAACCGATAAGCCGGTAGTAAAACCAACAAACAAAAGCAACCATACGGGTGTGCTAAGAGGCAGTAAGAGTATAAATAAAGGATATAAGAACGGAACAAAAATTGGAAAACCGGACGGCTCAGTCCACCAACGAATCATTATCTTATCCAACACCTGAGTTTGGATAAGGATAAAAAGACAAAACTTAATAAATTGCTTGACGTTGGTGTGCATTATTTAGTTTTTTGAGTGGTAGTAGAATCTTCAAGAGTTTTCTTTTCAGCTGCTTTAATGTTTTCTACTACATAAGCGTACTGTAGGTTTCTAAAGTTGGTGGCAGAACGAATGTATAAATATTGAAGGTTGTTTTTCTTGATGATTTTCTTTTTAAATACTTTACCAATCAGTACATGCGGTGGAAAGAAGGAATAACTAGTAGTAAAAACACTATCGCCAATTTTGACAGTGACCTGTTGTGGTATATCTTCCATGATGAGTACATCTGGGTTGCCTTCTTCCCACATTACAGAGCCAATTGTGCCACTAGCTAGTTGAGCACTTACTTTTTGCTTTACATTTAAAATAGAAAGTACGGATGAGTAATTAGCAGAAACATACATCACTCTGCCTACAACACCGGTACCTGAGATTACAGCCATGTTTTTTTGAATACCATGATTATAACCTCTATTCAGTGTAATGTAGTTGTTGGTAGCCTCAATAGAATTATTGATTACTCTTGCTGTTCGATAGATGTATTGAGCATAACGTATCTTATCAGTAGAGTCTTTCGGAGGGATGCTTTGTGTTATAGTGCTATCTTTTAACTCATCAAAAGAATAATTATTTTCGCTTAATTGTAGTTGAAGTCGTGCATTTTCTTTTAGCAAGCTGTCGTTCATTTGCTTCAAGCTAAAATAATACAATACATTTTCGCGTTTTTGTAATACCATACCCACAATAGCATTGGAAGAGCTAAGTATATCGATACCTTGAAGTGTATTGGTGCGTGCTATTAGAAGGATACATACAATTTCCAATGCGATAAATAACAGCAAATTGAAAAAACGATGTATAAATAAGATAAAATTCCGCACGCGTAGCTTATCCGTTAATTTTTCTGAAAATAATTAAAAGCAATGGCTTCTTAACTGAATAAATTATTTCATTAAGAAGGTTAGCTTCGAAGCATTTTTTAAAGCCATTCCGGTACCGCGTACTACTGCACGTAATGGATCATCTGCTACATGAACCGGTAGTTTTATTTTATGGGATATTCTTCGGTCAAGTCCTCTAAGCAAAGCACCACCACCGGTAAGATAGAGCCCCCTACGATAGATATCAGCAGCTAATTCCGGAGGAGTAGTTTCTAAAGCTTTTAAAATAGCTTCTTCAATTTTAAAAATAGATTTATCTAAAGCCTCAGCAATTTCTTGATAAGTTACTTGAATTTGTTTTGGAATACCGGTTACCAAGTCTCTACCATTTACAGATAAGTCTTCAGGGATATCTTCGTCTAGTTCTTTTAGTGCTGAACCTACGTGTATTTTTATTTGTTCTGCAGTACGTTCACCAATCATCAAGCTATGATAGCGGCGCATTGCTTCCATAATATCAGCAGTAAATTCATCACCGGCAATACGGATGGATTGATCGCATACAATTCCTCCTAATGAAATAACAGAGATACCTGTTGTGCCGCCTCCGATGTCGATTATCATGTTTCCAGTTGGCTCCTCTACATCAATGCCTATACCTAAAGCTGCTGCCATAGGTTCATGTATCATATACACTTCTTTTGCACCAGCTTGTTCAGCAGAGTCTCTTACTGCACGTTTCTCAACTTCGGTAATGCTAGAAGGAATACAAATAACCATTTTCCAACTTGGTGGGAACATCGGTTTCTTAGGATATACCAACTTGATCATTTCTCTAAGCATCCCTTCGGCAGCATCAAAATCAGCAATCACACCGTCTTTTAAAGGACGAATTGTTTTTAGATGTTCATGTGTTTTTTCATGCATCATCATCGCCTTCTTACCAACCGCTACAATTTTGTTAGTAACACGGTCTTTAGCTACGATGGATGGCTCATCTACAACTACTTGATCGTTATGTATAATAAGTGTATTAGCAGTGCCAAGGTCTATGGCTATTTCCTGCGTTAAAAAGTTGAATAATCCCATGTTTGTAATGACGTAAATTAGGTACGCCCAAAAGTTAAAATACCAAGTGTGCGAATTTACAGATTGTTTTAAAGTTTCGAAAAAATAACTTGGTTGAATTTGAGTTTTTTTAAATTTTTTCAAGAACGATACTTTTTGCTCTGGAATTCAATATTTATAAGCCTTTTCAAGGAATTAAAGGTTGATTGTTAAAAAAGTTTTACCTACATTTTTTGCTATCTAAAAGTTCTTCTTGCTTTGTTGCATAAAATAATATCGATTTAAGAACCAAGAAATGTTTTCATTCTCTCGTCTATCTGAGTATTATTGTTGTTAAACAGTTTTTAATTTTTCCATTTTGTTTGATATGAAATTTACATCTTTCATCATTTTGATTTTTGTCTTTCTGGTTGGGGCTGGTTGCAAGCCTTATGACCCGGATCAAAACATACCACCTAAACAAGTAGAAGGCTGGTCGCCTATATATGCTTCTTCCTCGGCAATAAAAACAGTAGATGCACAAAAAATAGATAAAGGAGGAAAGATTTATAGCAAAGGAAATCTTCTTTATCAAATAGAGACAGGAAAAGGCATTCATGTAATTGATATCAGTGAACCTAAGCAACCTCAAAAATTGAAATTTATTGAAGTCAATGGATGTCAGGATATGGCAATTTTGGGAAATGTACTTTATGCTAATAGTGTGAACGACCTTGTAACCATTGATATTTCTGATATCAACAAAATAGAAGTGACAGACCAAAAAGAAAATGTTTTTCATTTGGTCAATAAAAATCGTCCTCCTGCAAGGGGTTGGTTTGAATGTATTGACCCAAGTAAAGGTGAGGTGATAGGCTGGGAATTGAAAACACTTTATACCCCTAAATGTTTGTATTAATCACCCTTCAATGCTCATCGATTAAAAAAAAGTTCATGAAAAAATATATTGTCGTTTTAAGTTTAATGCTAACCCTATTTCTGGGATGCTCAAAAGATAGTAGCACGGTAGCACCCAATAATGTTGGGAACACCGGTACCGGAAAAGGAGGCTCTCTAGCAAGGTTTACAATTGCATTTAATCATTTGTATGTGGTAGATGATGAAACTCTTTATACCTATTCTCTTGCTAATTCTAAAGCTCCTGTATTAGTCAACTCCAGTTATCTAGGATTTAATGTAGAAACCATTTATCCATATAAAGACAAGATATTTATAGGCTCACAGAATGCCATGTATGTGTATTCTATTTCAAATCCTGCTGATCCTGAAAAGGTGGGGGAGGCTTCACATATTCGTGCTTGTGATCCGGTAGTAGCTGATGATGATGTGGCTTATGTTACCGTACGTTCAGGAAGTACTTGTGGAGGCACTATCAACGCGCTTTTAGTATATGATATTACATCAGTTTTCAATCCTTCGCTTATCAAGCAAGTTCCACTAAGCAATCCTTGGGGCTTAGGTATGGATGACGATCGGCTTTATGTATGTGACGGCAATGATGGATTAATAGTATTCGATATTTCAGATAAACTAGCGCCTGTATTCATTAAAAAGATAACTGGAGACAGCTTTTACGATGTCATTGTTTTGGATAAACTTCTTATTTGCATGATAGACGGCGGCACTGCAATTTTTGAATTAGGAGCCAATGATCAAATCAATAAATTAGCTACTATTACAGAATAAAAATTAGCAAGGATTTATTCCAGATTTCTACTATAAAAATTAAAAGAGGCAAACATTTAAGGCTGCCTCTTTTTTAATATTGATAAAGGAAAAGATAATAGAATTAGCTGCTCCAGCTACCTACATTGGTCATACCAAAATAC
>CALMXV010000193.1 GCA_937871155.1 uncultured Taibaiella sp.
TTGTGATTCAAAAATTGTTTATTAACGAACAAAAAATACATGCACAAATTCAAGAAAAGAAAAACAAACCGGCTACACCATCTAAATGGCAAGAAAAAATAGAACAGATGCAAAAGGCACAACAGGCTAAAATGAAACAACCTAAGTAGAAATAAAATAAGTTAAATTTTAACCTTACCAATAATTTATAATAAAGCAATTTCCCTATTTTTGTTATTCGTTTCAATAGGGGTAAATGGTTCACTTGTTTTTACAAAATGAGCCTGAAATGAAAAAAAGCTCTACATTCTTGTAGGGCTTTTGATTTTTATAATCCTCCCTAATCTAAAACGAAATATCATACCCTAGCAATACCAACGCCTCTCCATAAAAAAAATGATGTCTTGCGATACCTCCATCTATGGTAAGAGCATTCAGATAATGGGCAAAGCCACCTTTTAATGCAGCTTCTACAAAAAGATTTTTAAGTGGATATATACGTATAGCTCCTTCTGCACTTAGCACATAGCCGGCTATATGAAATTTATTATTAAGTTCTTTACCCTCAAACGTTACGTCAGTTCTAGGGATTACCATACCAGCACCACCTTTTGCAAGCGCTGTAAGAATCGGTCGTTTCTTTTTGGTAGTATTTAGTAGTGTCCATTGGCTTACATAATTGACGTGCAAAAAATTGGCACCATCCGTATGTTCGAAGTGTAAAAACATTGGGTCGAGGGTCATCATAGAATCTATAGTGCGCCCATGTAACTGACCTGAAATCCGCACTTGCTGATAGTCTTCCACCACATATTTTGTATGGTCAAAGTTGAACTCTATGGCTCTTGTCTTATTCGGATTTAAGTAAAAGCCGATTCGGTAGCTATATTGTGGAATACTGATTTGTAAAGGGTCTTTGAGGATGGCACCAAAGTCGGGTTTATCTTTTGCCTTAGCTTGATGCAACTTAAAATCGTAATTATTCCCGTTTTTAAAATGAAGGGTACTGTTGGAATACATCTCTCTATTATATCCCCATTGTAAATACATACCAGAGATGTTTTTAAGAAAAGATGCCTTTAACGTTTGTGCACTAATTAGTAAAAGGATAAAGAGGAATAGCCTTTTCATATATGTAGCTGTTGTCATTGTTTAATCGTTCTGCTTTTTTTGTTCTTGTTGTAATTGTAGTAATTCATCTCTTAGTCTTGCTGCTTCTAAAAAGTCCATAGCCTTAGCTGCTTTATCCATTGCTGCTTTTGTATGAGCTATCTTTTGAGTCAAACTTTCCGTTGTTTTATAACCACCCTTATCTTCTGCTGCAATACTTTGAAGTGCGTCGTTTACTGCATACTTACTTTCCTGATTATAGCCTTTAATATCTAATACAGAGGTTTGTTTCAAGACTTGTTCCACTGATTTTATTACCGTTTTGGGGATGATGCCATGTTGTTCGTTATAGTTTAATTGTTTTTGACGGCGACGGTCGGTTTCATCAATGGTTCGCTGCATACTATCAGTGATTTTATCTGCATAAAAAATCACTAACCCATTGGCATTTCTTGCTGCTCGACCTGCCATCTGTGTTAAGGAGCGTTCGTTTCTTAAAAATCCTTCTTTATCAGCATCAAGAATTGCCATCAACGATACTTCAGGCAAGTCTAGCCCTTCTCTCAACAAGTTTACACCCACTAATACATCTATGACTCCTAATCGTAGGTCGCGTAAGATTTCTACTCGTTCCAGTGTATCCACTTCTGAATGGATATACCTTGACTTGATGTTGATTCGTTTTAGGTATTTATCCAGCTCTTCAGCCATTCGTTTGGTAAGTGTTGTTACTAAAACTCGATCACCTTTAGCAACTCGCTTATCTACTTCATCCAACAAGTCGTCTATTTGGTTGATGCTAGGACGAACTTCAATAGGAGGGTCTAATAACCCAGTTGGGCGAACTATTTGTTCTACAACCAAGCCATCCGTCTGCTCTAGTTCATAAGCTGCTGGTGTAGCACTTACAAAAACCACTTGGTTCAACAGACTTTCGAATTCATAGAAGTTCAAAGGACGATTATCGAGAGCTGAAGGTAATCTAAAACCAAACTCTACAAGATTCAACTTACGAGAGCGATCGCCTCCATACATACCACTGATTTGAGGAATGGTAACATGGCTCTCATCTACTATCAATAGAAAGTCTTTAGGGAAATAATCAAACAAACAAAACGGCCTTGTCCCCGGATTGCGCCTATCTAAAAACCGTGAATAGTTTTCAATACCACTACAGTATCCAAGTTCTTGTATCATTTCCAAGTCATAGGTTACGCGCTCTTTGATTCGCTGTGCTTCAATAGGCTTACCAATGCTTTTGAAATAGGTTTCCTGTGCCCAAAGTTCTTGTTGTATTTCATAAATGATTTGTGCCATCTGATCTTTGGGGGCTATGTAAAGATTGGCAGGGAAAATGGCTGCATTAGCCATAGATGCAATTCTCTTTCCTGAAACGACATCAAAGCTTTCAATCGTTTCGATTTCATCTCCAAAAAAACTAATTCGATAACCATAATCTACATAAGGTAAATTCACATCTACAGTATCCCCTTTAACTCTGAAAGTACCTCTTGAAAACTCTCCTTGACTACGGTTGTATAAGGAATTGACTAAGGCATGTAAAAAGGCATTTCGTGGAACCAAATCTCCCACATTAAAGCGTATAATACTATTGGAATACTCTGCAGGATTTCCAATACCATAGATACACGATACTGATGCAACCACTATTATATCTCTTCTTCCACTTAGTAGATTAGAAGTGGTACGAAGGCGAAGCTTTTCTAATTCTTCATTGATAGAAAGATCTTTTTCAATGTACGTATCTGAAGTAGGTAAGTAGGCTTCCGGCTGATAGTAATCATAGTAAGAAACAAAATACTCCACGGCATTCTCAGGGAAGAATTGACGGAATTCCCCATAAAGCTGAGCAACCAAAGTTTTGTTGTGCGTTAATACTAGGGTAGGTCTTTGAACATTCTGAATGACATTCGCCATCGTAAAGGTTTTTCCCGAACCCGTTACTCCTAACAATGTTTGAAATTTTTCACCTTGCTCAATGCCATCTGTCAATTGCTGTATTGCATTAGGCTGATCTCCGGCAGGTGGATATGGGCGTTCTATTTGGAACATCTTACGAAGTTACTGTAAAACACTATTTACAATATTTATCAATTGGCTTAGTGTTAGTCTTAATAACTTCTTCATTGAAAAAACCGTTTTATTTTCTACAAAATGGTGTGCAGATTAATTGAATGGTGGATTTAAAACAAAAACTCTATTTTTGCCTCCCTACAAAATAAGAATATGGAATACAGAGAAATCGTTTCAGTTACCGGGTTGGGTGGATTGTTTCAATTGTTATCTACCAAAAGCGATGGAGCCATCGTAAAAAATCTTGCTGACCAATCTACCAAGTTTATATCAGCCAGATTACATAATGTAACTCCTCTAGAAAGCATCGAAATCTATACTATTGCTGACAATGTGCGTTTACATGAAGTGCTGCAATTAATGAAAGATAGCAATGAAAGCAAACCGAATGTGAAAACCGGCAGCAATGAAGAAATAAAAGGATATTTCAAGAAAGTATTTCCAAACCTTGACGATGAGCGTGTGTATGTAAGTGACATGAAAAAAATGTTGAAATGGTTTGATATTTTAAAAGCCAACGATTTGTTGAATTTTGAAATGTACAACCAACCAGCTGAAGAAGAAACAGCCGCCGTAACTGAAGAAGTGCCATCTGAAAAAGCAGAGAAAAAAACAAGTGCTAAAAAAGCCACTAAAAAAGAAAACTCTGAAGCATCAACAGAAGTAAAAGAAAAACCAGCTAAAAAATCTGCCACTAAAAAAGTAGCCAAAGCTGAAACTGGTGAAGAAGCCAAGGAAAAACCAGCTAAAAAATCTGCAAAAAAATCTGCTGAGTAAGCAATATTAGTATCTAGCAAAAGCTCTTGTATCATTACTACAAGAGCTTTTTATTTTGGGTAGATTAGGTTTCAAAAAATGTTGGAATTTACAGAATTAACTAGAACATTGGGAAACTTCGATTATTAAGCCACCAAGGAATAAAAATATTAAGTAGGGCTCTATAAGACTTTTCACATTAGAGAACGTTGAATTCAAGCAGACAATAAAACATACGCTGCTCGCCCCTGTAGCTAATAGTTGGGAGGCAAATACTATATTTACAACTAAGTGAACATACTAATCATAGACAATTCAAATCGTATAACAGGCGCTTTCAAATGTGCTAATCGGTTGGCTTTGCTCTTCCAACAAGAACACAAGTTCATTTTTCTGCTAACTCAACAAAGTACCAACGACAGCTTGCTTCAAGAACAAGGATTTAGCACTTATAAGCTGCCCATACAGGAGCTTAGAAAGTCTATTATTAGTGTACTACAATACCCTTTTTATTTAATAGCCAATCTAATTCGCCTTAAACGAATTGTAAGAAAAGAGCAAATAGATTGTGTAGTTGTCAATGATTTTTATAACCTATTAGGAGCTGCTTTACTGCTCACCGGAAGCAAAGTGGTGTTGATAACTTATGTTCGTTTTTTACCTAGTGCTATTCTCAAGCCATTACGCGCCCTTTGGACTAAAGTAGCACAGCGATATAGTCATTATGTTATCGCTGTTTCCGATGCAGTTCTTGGTCAACTTCCTAATCATCGTAATACGATTCGCATTTACGACCCGGTAACTATTGAAGAGCAATTACCTTTTGCACCATATACTTCGGGTACTAAGCAACTGCTCTATTTGTCGAACTTCACCAAAGGCAAAGGTCAGGAACATGCTTTGAAAGCCTTTGCAGCTGCAAATCTTCAAGATCAAGATGTCCGATTAATATTGGTAGGAGGTGATTTAGGATTAGAAAAAAATCAAGCTTTTCGAGAGGAGTTAGAACGGGAAGCTCAAGAATTAGGCATTGCTCATCAAGTCAGTTTTCATGCATTTGAATCGAATATAGAGCAGCTCATAAAAGACAGTTACTTATTGCTAAATTTTTCTGAATCAGAATCTTTTTCGATGACTTGTTTAGAAGCTTCTTTTTATGGTGCACCGGTTATAGCTACTCGTTGTGGAGGTCCGGAAGAGATTATAGTCCATGAAAAAACAGGACTATTAGTAGCCAAACAAGATATAAAAGCTATGGCTTCTGCCATTACTACACTTATTCACAATGTACCTTTAAGAAATCAATTTGCAGAAGCAGCAAAACGTTATGTTGTAACTAAATTCTCAACTGAAGATTTCAAAAAACAATTTCATCAATTATTGAAGTCCGCCTCATGAAAGATGTTTTATTCTTAGTTCCCTATCCTTTGCATCGTGCGCCCTCACAGCGTTTCAGAGTAGAATTGTTTGAGCCTATCTTACAGAAACACAATATTAGATATACGATTGAACCCTTTTTAGATGAGGAAACCTGGAGGGTTTTATATCAGCAGTCTTCCCTATTTAAGAAAGTGGGCGGTATTCTTAAAAGCTGGATGAAACGATTCTTATTGTTGCCCAAAATACTTTCTTATCGGTATGTTTTTATCCATAGAGAAGCAGCTCCCATCGGCCCTCCTCTACTAGAATGGATAATTGCTAAGCTTTTTCGCAAAAAAATAATCTATGATTTTGATGATGCCATCTGGATACCTAACACTTCTGAAGTTAACAAAATAGCCGCTTGGGTAAAAGCATTTTGGAAGGTAAAGTACATCTGTAAATGGTCGCATCAAGTGGTCGTGGGCAATGAATATCTTAGACAATATGCAATTCAATACAATGCTAACGTTACCATCATCCCCACTTGTGTAGATGTGGAGCGAGGACATTTTCTCATCAAACAAACGCACCAAGAGTTGCCAGTTGTAGGATGGACGGGTAGTCAATCAACATTGTTTTATCTGGACGAAATCGTACCCTTGCTACAAGAATTGCAAGAAGAAATTGATTTTACCTTTATTGTTATAGCTAACAAACAACCTGACTTGCCGCTTAAGAATTGGAAATTTATCCTTTGGAAAGAAGCTACAGAACAAGAAGATTTATTAAATATAGATATTGGTATCATGCCGCTAAAAGCTGATGCATGGAGTGAAGGTAAATGTGGGTTTAAATTGATTCAATACTTAGCATTAGGTATTCCTGCCGTTGCTGCACCTGTTGGTATTAATAAAACTATCATCGAAGAAGGTATCAATGGATATTTATGTGAGGATGCTGAATGCTGGAAAGAAAAACTCCGCTTATTACTAACCGATGCATCTCTTCGAGAAAAAATGGGATATAAAGGGCGAGAGAAGATTGTAAAAGAATATAGCATCCAAGCTTACGAATCTACGTTCATTACACTTTTCAAAAAAACTTAGTTGAACTCCTATATTTCCCGTTTTATCTAAACATTAAGGCTTCCACTTTCTAAGTTTAAAGAACATTCTCTATTTTGCTTTTAAGAATCTAATCAGTGCCGTTGAAAAAAATATTAATGCTCACCACCGAGATGACTTTAGGTGGCGCCGAGAAGGTGTTTTATGAACATCTGATGGCTTTTTCTAAGCACTACAAGGTTTATGTTTGTCTTTTCGATACACAACATATCTACGAAGGGTTTCCGTTTGAGAATACCTTAATTCATCTTGACGAAACACCTCCCAAAAATCCTTTGTCACGTTGGCTTTACCGTAAAAAGCGGTTACAACAAATCATTAGTGATTACAAAATTGATGTTTGTATTAGTCATATGGAAGGCCCGAATTTTTTGAATAGCATAACGAATAGCCGTTGCAAAAAAATACTCGTGGCTCATGGTTCCATTACTATAAATCCTCAAAAATCCTTCCGATATCCTTGATTTCTTCCCTAATAACATAG
>CALMXV010000194.1 GCA_937871155.1 uncultured Taibaiella sp.
ACATAATGGTTGTAATTATTATGATAACATAAAAACACATCTTCCTTAGCAAAAATAAACGTCGAACTTACATTAGGTCTTGGCAAACCTGCTTTGGTAGGGTCGCGAAACGCTAATACATCCTTTGCTTCAAACTGTAAATTTTTTCCGTGCTTATAACGTAAGTTGGTCGTAGTTTGTCGGTCGCCTATGCACTTACTTGGTGTTTTTACTTTAGTAGTGCCATGGTCAGTGGTAATAATGATTTGAATATCTTTCTCTGCAATTCTCTTCAACGCACCAAACAATGGAGAATGCTCAAACCAACTTACAGTCAATGAACGATAAGAGGTTTCATCACCAGCTAATTCTTTAAGGACTTCCATCTCTGTGCGGGCATGGGAGAGCATATCCACAAAATTATACACGATTACCGTAAGGTCGTTATTGAGATAATTATGGATATTATCTTCTAAACTTTTAGCATCATCATTATTCGTAATCTTTACATATTGCCATTTAAGGTGGTCTTTCTTTTGACTTAGTAATTGATGTTTTAAAAACACTGCTTCTGATAAATTTTTCCCTCCTTCTTCATCATCATTCTTCCATTCATTGGGAAATTTCTTTTCGATATCCATTGGTAACATCCCAGCAAAAAATGCATTTCGACTATACTGTGTTGCTGTAGGGAGAATACTGTAAAATAAATCCTCTTCTACAACTTTGAAATAGTCTGATAATATCGGCTGTATAGCTTTCCATTGATCAAAACGCAGGTTATCAATAAGCAGGACAAAAGTTGGTTTACTTTTCTCTTCTATAAATGGAAGTATTTTTTCTTGCATCAACTGATGTGAGAACAACGGACTATCATTACTGCCCTTCATCCATTTTTCATAGTTCTTGGCTATGTATTTAAAAAACTCCGTATTGGCTTCTTGCTTTTGTGTGGCAAGCACCTCCATCATCTCCACACTATTGCTTCGCACCATTTCCAATTCCCAATACACCAACTTTCGATAGAGTTCTTTCCATTCTTCATGATTAGGATTGGAACTAAGTGCCATAAACAAGTTTCTAAAATCTTGTTGGTATGCCGTAGTGGTTTTTTCAGATACCAAGCGTTTACTATCTATTATTTTTTTCAAAGAAAGTAGTACTTGATTCGGGTTCACTGGCTTAATTAGATAATCAGAAATCTGTGCCCCAATAGCTTCTTCCATGATGTATTCGGTTTCGTTTTTAGTCACCATCACTACCGGCAGTAAGGGATGCATCTCTTTGATGCGAGCGAGCGTTTCCAATCCTGTTAATCCCGGCATACTTTCATCTAGCAGCACTACATCCACGGTTTTATCTTTTAATAGGGCTAAAGCATCATGACCATTGGTAAGTGGGGTGACTTCATATCCTTTATTCTTTAAAAATAGCAGTTGTGATTTCAGACTTTCTATCTCATCATCTACCCAGATGATTTCTCCTTGTAAGTTCATATTTGCTTCGATTAATAGGAAATTAATTTTTTTCTACGATTGATGTTATGGCTACAGCGGTTTATAAGATGACTCATTTATAAACGATGTGTGCTTCATAAAATTACATTTCTGTAGTTGTATTCTATTGCTTTAACTTAGATTTTACTTTTGTAACCTGCTAATCTAATGCTTGCACGCTCCTAATCATGAACCAGACATCCATTAAAATCCGAAAAGCGGTTGTAGAAGATTGCCCGCAATTGCTCACATTAGTACGTGAATTAGCCACCTATGAACGTGCCCCGGATGCTGTTACTATTTCTTTGGAACAGTTTAAAGAAAGTGGTTTTGGAGAACATCCAATTTGGTGGGCATTTGTAGCTGAAGAACCGCAACAAATCATAGGTTTTGCTTTATTTT
>CALMXV010000195.1 GCA_937871155.1 uncultured Taibaiella sp.
ATGGATGCTGACAATTGAATAATTTCTTTATGCAAAACACGAAGATTAGAGTAACTAAAAAATTCACTTTTGATATGGCTCATGCGCTTTTTGGGTATGATGGGCCCTGTAAAAATATACATGGACATACATATCATTTAAGTGTTACCTTAATGGGAACTCCTTTATTGGATAGCAACGATACAAAACTAGGTATGGTGATAGATTTTGGAGACTTGAAATCAATAATCAAAAAAAACATTATTGATATCTACGACCATGCTTTGGTATTAAATGAACAAGCACCTTATTCAAAGTCCGATGTTATAGTCAACGAATTTGAAAAAGTCATTCTAGTTCCTTTTCAACCAACTTGTGAAAATCTATTGTTGAAATTTGTACAATCAGTAAAATCCTTATTCCCTCCACATGTTACTCTTGTAAGCATTCGCTTAGACGAAACACCCACCTCTTATGCAGAGTGGTTTTTGGGTGATAATGCCTAATAATACTTGACGACATTTAATCATTATCTTCAACTTTAAAGTTCATAGGAGCTAAACTTTTTCATTGCTAGCTATTCTGGTATTCTGCTACCTTTGCTTGCCATAAACTATTACATGCAACCTTTTAAGCTTTTACCTTCCTATATAAATTACAAACGTCTTTCTACAAAAGAGGTTAAAGTTGGAGATTTAATCATTGGCAACCACCACCCGATTCGCATCCAGACGATGACGACTACGGATACCATGGATACAGCAGCAACTGTAGCACAAACCATTCGATGTATAGAAGCAGGAGCAGAATTGGTTCGTATCACGGCACCTTCAAAAAGAGAAGCTGAAAACTTACAGCCGATAAAAGACCTAGTGAGAGCTAGTGGATATAACACTCCTTTAGTTGCCGACATTCACTTTACCCCTAATGCTGCCGAAGCTGCTGCAAGGATTGTAGAGAAAGTACGTGTCAACCCAGGAAACTATATAGATAAAAAGAAGTTTGACTTTATTGAATATACAGATGCGGAATATGCAGCAGAAATCAATCGAATCAGAAATCGTTTTACTCCGCTGGTAAAAATCTGTAAAGAGTATGGAACGGCGATGCGTATAGGTACCAACCACGGGTCGCTAAGTGATAGAATCATGAGCCGATACGGCGATACCCCTATGGGTATGGTAGAAAGCGCTATGGAGTTTTTAAGAATTTGTAGAGATGAAAATTACCATCAGATAATTCTTAGCATGAAATCCAGCAATCCGTTAGTCATGGTGCAAGCATATAGAATGTTGGTACAGCAAATGGATACTGAGTTTGGTGAGCTTTATCCGCTACATCTTGGAGTAACAGAAGCGGGTGATGGCGAAGATGGTCGTATTAAAAGTGCTATTGGCATAGGAAGTTTATTAGAAGATGGCATTGGAGATACCATTCGCGTTTCTCTTACTGAAGACCCTGAGTTTGAAATTCCGGTTTGTCAAGATATAGTGAAGCGCTATAACAATCGTTCTACTAGTACTACTCCATCAGAATCAGGTTTAAAAAACGCTTTCAATCCTTACGACTATCAAAGAAGAGAATCAATTGCTGTTGAAAATATTGGCGGCAAGCAAGTACCGGTAGTAGTGGCAGACCTTAGTCAATTAGAAAAAATTAATCCTAAAGACCTTGAAGCTGTTGGTTATCGTTATAATGCCCATACCGATAAATGGAATATTAGTGATGGTGCCGCAGATTATATTTATAGTGGAAACCATTTGTTGGACTTTGAACTTCCGGGTACTCTACAGATAATTTGTAATGCAACTATCTATACCCAAACCGCTAATAAGAAGAAATATCATCCACTTCTAAGCTTATTGGATCTTGATTCGAATCAATCAACTCCTAAAGTTTTTTTACAGATTGAAGTCGATGCCATCAATCCAATCAATGATACTACAATAGCTACTATTAAAACACATCCTCAAGCAGTTTTAGTTGTGAGTAGTAAAGAAACCTATCCAATTCTTGCTTTAAGAAGATTTGTGTTTTTATTAAAAGAACAGGGCATTCAAAATCCCATCGTCTTTGCTATAAGCACTGACGGAAGTACCATTGATGAGCAACTTATTCAGCTTGCTACCGATGGCGGTGGGCTGCTGATAGATGGCTTTGGAAATGGACTTTGGCTAACGAACAATAATGCTTCCCTAAATAATTTAAAGATCACAGGACGTACTTATTTAGAAGTAAAAAATAAGTATCAATTTTTAAACAATACCGCCTTTTCGATTCTTCAAGCCACACGTACACGCATCAGTAAGACAGAGTATATCAGTTGCCCTAGTTGCGGACGTACCTTATTTGATTTGCAAGAAACCACTGCTAAAATACGTGCGGCCACGCATCATCTGAAAGGAGTGAAAATTGCTATAATGGGATGCATTGTCAATGGACCCGGAGAGATGGCGGATGCTGACTTTGGCTATGTAGGGAGTGGGCCAGGCAAGATTACTCTTTATAAAAATAAAGAAGTGGTACGAAAAAATATTGATAGCGATACCGCCGTAGAAGAGCTTATCAAGCTGTTAAAAGAAAATAATGTCTGGATAGAAAAGCCCATTGACTTGGTATAACCTATTGACTTTTTAAATGCGAATACTAAGAAAATTAAAAGCACTACATCATGGAGGTTTCTTCAACTTTTTCAATTCGTTCTTTTGCCCATCGATAAGATTTTTCTAATTGTTCATCTCGGCTAAGGCCGGAGTTGTCAAGCACCAAGGCGTCGTCTGCTTTGTGTAGCGGGCTTTCTTCCCGATTGCTATCAATATAATCTCTAAGCTCCAAATTAGCCTTTACATCCTCTATATTGATACTTTTATCATTAGCATAAAGTTCTTCAAAGCGGCGTTTAACACGAATCGCGGGGTCTGCGGTCATAAAAATTTTCAAAGCCGCATCGGGAAATACAACAGTGCCTATATCTCTGCCATCCATTACAATTCCTTTCTTCTTTCCCATCTTTTTTTGTTGGCTTACCGCAAAGGTTCTTACTTCTTTAATGGCAGCCACTTCGCTTACTTTATCTGCTACAATCAAATCACGAATATATCGTTCTACATTTTCATCATTGAGGTATGTTTCTGAGCTTTTGATAGTTTCATTATACTCAAAACTTAAATGAATATTTTCTAAGGCTGCTACTACTTCATCAATCTTATGTATGTTTACTTCTTGTCTTAAAAAATAAAGAGTAATGGCTCGGTACATGGCACCACTATCTATGTAACTATATTGTAGTTTTGCCGCCAATTGTTTAGCTAAAGTACTTTTGCCACAAGAGGAATGTCCATCAATTGCTATGATTATTTTACGAGACGCCATAACCTAATTTTTATCTAAATTACAATTTATATTGTAGGAAAACCAGACTGAATTCATGAAGAAATATATAATCTTAGTACTCTTATCAATCATCCTTTGGGGCTGTAGCAAAGATAGTTTTAAACCCAATGGCGCACCCAATCCAAAGTATAATATCCCCATACAAACCACAGTAAATGGGCTTAAAGATATAGAGATGAAGCAAAATGCCATTTTGGAATTACCCATTTCAATCATCTTTGATTCTGGAACTAAAGAAGAGGTAAGCCTTGCTATTACCAACCTTCCGGATAGTGTTTTTGTAAGCATCACTCCTCAAATTGATACTCCAAGTTTCAATTCTAAGTTACGATTTGTATCGATGGATGCAGATACAGGCACAAGAACTATAACACTTACTACTGCTGCAAGTAAAGCCGCATCCGCAAAAACCTATACCTT
>CALMXV010000196.1 GCA_937871155.1 uncultured Taibaiella sp.
TAGATAAGGGAAAGCCTTTATTTCTGGTTGATTTCTAATTTTAAATTGAAGGATACTATCATTAGGTAAATAGGTATCACCATTTGCCACCAACCAAACATCTAATTGATGCCAGCCGGGTGCCGCTAATGAAACGGTTTTAGTAAAACTAAATTGAACCGAATCCTTTGCCGCTAATGTAGCTAATGTATCTGCTACTATTGCTCCATTATCTAAACGATAAAATAATTGAATGTTTGACTGTGGTAAGTTATCGCTATTATACAGCATAACCGTTATTGTTTCGTCTTGTAATAACTGACAATTAAAAGGCTTGGGTTGTTTGATGCTCAATAATTGCACATCATTTTTCACTGTATAAAGTTTGAAATTATCTAAGGTCCATCCATTCCCATAGTCGTTCATAGCAATGGCTGAGGTGTCGTGCTGTCCAAATCTGATTTGAAATGAGGATGAAAAATTTTGACCGGCATTGGTTAAGAAATGTGACAAGGATAAAGAGCCACTATTGATAACAGCACCTTTCGCTACAGTGGTATCAAAGTCTAATAGCTTTACCCAAGGAGAAGTATCATTTCCTCGTATAAAAACATCGTTCCCATCTTGGAATTTTGGTGTACCATGAAGTTTGTAATCAAACTGTACCCTTGCTTCATCATTGGTTGCATCTAGTGTGGCAAGATTATAAGTCCCCGTTAAATAATTTCTGTTTTCAGGTAAGCTATACAACAAATCAAGGCTTATAGATCGACTGCCTGATATTAGTACATCGTTGCTTACAAAATTCCTCAGCCTTCCGGAGTCACTTGAATTGGTAAAATCCCAATGCTCGTTTAGTACACCATTTTCATCTTGATAATATTGCTGTATTGGAGTTGTTTCAAAATTATCAAGATAAAGATTTTGAATGTTGAGAGGTGGGTTCGCTAGTTGTTTTACGACAACATCAATCGTATCATTTATAGGATTAGCATCGTTAGCCGATAAATTTTCAACAGCTACTTGAATCTTATAACTGCCCACTGAAGCAAGATTAAGCCCTGAAACGGTTATGGGTGCCACAGCATTAGCAGGTATTGTAGTTGTAAAAGTTTGAGACTGCCATCCACTATTGTTTACTTTAAATGATATTTTGAAATTGGCAACAGTAACATCATCTAAATTCCGCACAAGAATTGTCATCGATTCATTAGCGGTCAAAGCAATTGAAGTATGTTGTCTTCCGGTTTTTGGAGATAAAATTCCTTGAACCATTAAATCTCCATCAGTGATTGTACCACTACAACTACCTTGGTTCGGAAGACGTGAAATGGCAACGCTTCTAAAACCTAATTGACCATTAATGAAAGGTGCAACCGCTACATAACAAATACTATCTAAGGGCAAATTTTTCAACACATATTGAGTAGAATTTACCGTATCCACAGACACTAAATCATCTCCTATTTTTTTTAGTATTTGGTATTGTGTTGCATTAGAAATGACGTTCCAATCAAAAGCAAAATAGCCAGGGCATTGAACCGTGGCGGCTTGTAATGTTGGAGGAAGATTGATGGTGAAAACTCCTGAAGTAGCTTGCTGTGAAGTATTGTTCCTCTTAATTCTTACAATAGCTTGCTCGGTATTGATGTTAGGAACATTCCAGCTATAAAACTTTTCATTGGCGCCTATAGCATTGTCAATGGTCACCCAAGTATTGCCATTATCGATGGAGTATTCTAACGTCAAGAGATTCAAATTATCAGAGGCGTCCCAAAAAATAGTTACAGTTTCATTTGCCGGTACCGGAATTGCTGTACTTGGGTATTTCAATTTGATGCCTACAGGAACGAAATCATATACTAAGTAATAGGGCTGAGATGAAGACGGTAATGAAGTTCCTTTCACATTAATAGTATAGTTGCCCGACATTGGATTATCTATCACTACTTGCTCCACATTGTTGAGTGTATCTACCCCTTCAGTCGCTTGATTGGTAACATTTGTTGGCGTAGCATCAAGTATCAAAGGATGATGAAGCGTATTATTAGGCTCTGTTACCGTCAAGTCTAAATTATTCACTAAAGCCTTTGCCATAGCAGGATTAGCTGGCGCATCATTCCAATAAAGCAGCACTTTCAACTGTGCAGTATTACTAGGTACATTGATGGAGAAATTTTCTGAAGCTCCTTGAATTGCTGTATCCTTTTCAAAAAAATTATTCTTCAATATTTCTGAAGACCTATACACATTTATCAACCCAAACCCATTGATGTAATCCGGTCCTTTTGTGCCTACATCTACCGCACCATTTATCAATAAGGCTTTTAGTAAGGCATTTTCTGGATTGGAGTTATAAAGTTGTTTGTATTGTTGAGTCAATAAAGCTAATGCGCCGGTTGCACCCGGACAAGCCATACTCGTACCATTGATGGCAATATAACCATCATTCAAAGCACAGGAATATAATCCGGCACCAAAAGAAACTACCTCCGGCTTGATACGTCCATCTTTTACCGGCCCTTTAGACGCCCCTTGATGCACGGTATAATTTTTACGAATAGAACTAACCGTCAATACATTCTTTGCCGGTTGATAAATACCCACTACAGTTCCATAACCTGTAGGGTAAGGTGGACAACTTTTATTACCATCATTACCGGCAGCAAATACATTTAGCACCTTTGGAAATTGCAAAGCCAAACTATCCAGCATTTGAGAATAAATATCATACATACCGGCGACTGCACAATCATTCACTACTGCAGCATAGGAATTGTTGGTAAGCGTCATGTTGTAATCTTGAAACATAGGAGCTGTTTGCGCCCAAACTAAATTGTATAAATGCGCTAAAACGGTTGCATTAGGTGCTAATCCTTTTCCTCTCGGATTAATGATACCCTTACCTGCTATAGTACCGGTAACATGTTGTCCGTGCAACTCCATGGGGTCAGGATTGAAATTGATAATTCTATCACGCGTATCTGTATGAAACAATCCGGAACTATTATCACCTACTCCTACCGTTACTGTGGCACCATTCAGATTAAGACCTCCCATTGCTAAAGAACTACTGAGTAAGGAAGCGCCTGTCATCGCACGTTCATCATTATTGATGGGTTGATCTTCCGCTTGAATAGTGATATAGGTAACGTAAGGTGAAGCGGCTAATGTGTATATTTTTTTATTGGAAATTCTAATTTCATAAACCCGTTGATTGGAAAATTTTCTACTTAATATCTTCGCTCTATGATCTATTAAAAAGGCTTCCATTTTCTCTTGGGAAAGTTGAGTGAAAGAAAGGGCAAGGTTTGAAGAAGTAGTAGAGGTATCTTTACTTAGTTGCCATACACGAGGCTCCATCTTCCAAGCAAGTTGAAAAGGTAAGACACACCTAAACCAATTTACCGGCAGTTGTTGAATAGATGAAGGTGCTAGCAAAGCAGAATAAGCGTTGGCGCCTAAATACTGAAGTACCGTAACTCCAGATGCAGCTAAAGTTTCTCGTTGAGATAAGGTTGACAATTCATGAAACTGAAGCACCACTTGAATCGGAGTATTCAAAGGTAATTGAGATAAACTATCAATCATCTGCTGGGCATTTGCGGGCAAGGCGATGCTTCCATTTTTAAAGTACAATGTGTTGGTAGAAGTAGTTGGTTGTGCATTAGCTACGATGACCAAAAGCATACACCAGCCTATCATCAATAAATATTTTTTCAATTGAATCGTTTTAACCAATCAATTTACAGAGAAATTACCTTTTAGAAATATTTTTCTATAAAACTAATCGCTACCCTTACTAAGTTTCAATATTTTAGAAGTAGTAATTGAAAAGCTAATCCTACTGTATATTTGCGCCATGCAAGCATACAACATCCTTTTGTTAGGCTCCGGTGGTAGAGAAAACGCTCTAGCTTGGAAATTGAAACAAAGTCCACTTTGTAAAGAATTATTTATCGCTCCGGGAAATGGAGGCACTGCGAGTATTGGGAAAAATCATGCTTTATCCGCTACAGACTTTCCGGCAATCAAAGCTTTTTGTTTAGAAAATAAGATTGACATTTTATTACCTGGTTCAG